>WQUS01000250.1 GCA_009781965.1 Bacillota bacterium
CCAGTCGCATACAGCATGCCCCCGACGGCTCCGTCCGTTAAGGCGCCCGGATCCGGATTGGATAATTCGTAATTTTCGATGAGGCTCCTCACTTCCAGAATCACCTTTGGATCCGTAGTGTTGTCCTTCGCCGCGGCAACCTGTGAAACAAAAGAAAAAACTGCCGCCAGCATAAACAATATCAGCCATAACAGCCGCTTTAGTTTTAACATCTTCGGTAGCCCCCAGTCCTATTGGCACTCTTTTAGCTTGGATATATTTCATATATTTCGATCGCCCCGGGCCAAAGTCCTGCCTGATCGGCCAACTAATTGGTTCAATCAGGAATCGCAGGCAGGTATTTATATCCCGGCTGTGGAAAATACTGATTGATAAATTTAACTAAGTAAATTTAATTAAGGAAGGTCACATTATGTCCCATAACCGTTTCTTAATTATCGACGGCAACAGTCTGCTGCACCGGGCCTTTCACGCTCTGCCCCCGCTGTCAGCCGGCGACGGCATAGCAACTAACGCGGTCTACGGTTTTATTACCATGCTGCTGAAAGCGCTCCAACTGGTGGAGCCGGACCATATTGCAGTGGCTTTCGACAAGGGGAGAGCTACTTTCCGCCATGAAAGTTACGCCCAGTACAAAGCCAAACGGGCGGCCACCCCGGCCGATTTGAAATCGCAATTTCCCCTGGTTAAAGAAGTATTAAGCCGCATGCGCATCCCGGTTTTGGAACTGGATAATTACGAAGCCGACGATATCATCGGCACTCTGGCCAGTATCGCTGAAAACAGCGGTTTGGCAAGTGTGATCCTGACCAGTGACCGGGACGCCTTGCAGTTGGTTGCGCCTCAAGTGCAGGTACTGCTGACCCAAAAGGGCCTTACCGATACGGTAACCTATGACGAAGCTAAAGTGTGGGAACGCTATGGCGTCGCTCCGGCCCAATTAACCGACATTAAGGGCTTAATGGGCGACGCGTCGGACAACCTGCCCGGCGTACCGGGCATTGGCGAAAAAACCGCGATCAAGTTAATCAAGGAGTACAGTTCATTGGAAAATGTTGTGGCCAACGCCGCCGCACTCCCCCCCCGCTGGCGGGATAAGATCATAGAATACAAAGACCAGGCGCTGTTATGCAAACAACTGGGCGTCATCGACCGCCAAACGCCTTTGGAGTTCGACCACCAGACTTTGCACTGGCCCGGCCCGGATTACCCGGCGCTGCTGGAAATATTCAATAGGCTGCAGTTTAAAACCCTAGCCCGCAAGATCCTTGAGCAAACCGGCGGCGCAGAAACCGGCGGCGCAGAGGAAAAACCGGCGGAGGCAAACGCTGCCGCGGCAGATGCCGGTCAGGCTGCCAGCCGGGTGGATTATCAGTTCCCCGCTGCCGACCAGGACTGGCAGGCATTAAGAACAGCGGCCGGCGCCGCCGGGCAGATTGCGCTGTTGCTGGAGGGGGACCGGGAAGCAGGCGTCAGTTTGGCTGCTCTGGCGCCGGGCAACAGCCCGGTTTACCTGTTGCCGGTTCGGGAACAGCCCGCCGCCATGGAACTGATCGGCGATTTGTGCGCCGCCGCCAGGCCCGGGAAAATATGCTTTAACGGCAAAGAGACGATTTGGCTGCTGCACCGGCACAATCGCCGGCTGGAAGGTTTGTCCTTCGACATTGCCCTGGCCGCCTATTTGTTAAATCCCGGCACGGCTCAACCAACCCTGCCCGACCTGGCGGCGCAATATCTGAATCTGCTCCTGCCGGCCGGCGGTACGGACGGCTTGGCCGCCGGGGCGGAGCACATTGCCGGGCTGCGGGAAATAATGAACGCCAAACTGGGCGAACTGGGCATGGACAGGCTTTATTATGAGGTGGAATTACCCCTGGTACCCATACTGGCCGCCATGGAGATTGACGGAGTGGCGGTTAACCCCGCGGTACTGAGCGACATGGGCGAGGAAACAGGCCGGCAGATTGAACAAGCAGTGCTGGAAATCTACCGGCTGGCCGGCGAGGAGTTTAATATCAACTCCACCAAACAGCTTGGTCACATCCTCTTCGATAAACTGCAGCTGCCGGTAATTAAAAAGACCAAAACCGGTTATTCCACCGACGCTTCGGTGCTGGAAGAACTGGCGGCAGCCCACGAGATCGTCGGCAAAATTTTAGAATACCGCCAACTGGCCAAGCTGAAGTCAACCTACATCGACGGACTGGCGGCGCTGATTAACCCGCGCACCAAACGAATTCACACCACCTTCCATCAAAATGTCACCGCCACCGGCCGCTTATCCAGCGCGGAGCCCAATTTACAAAACATCCCCATCCGGTTGGAGCAAGGCCGTAAAATCAGACGGTTTTTTATTCCCCGCCAGGCCGGCAACGTTATCCTGGCGGCAGATTATTCACAAATCGAACTGCGTATTCTGGCCCATATGTCCAAAGACCCGGGCCTGCTGGACGCTTTCAATAAGAATCAGGACATTCACACCCGCACCGCTTCGGAGGTGTTCGGAGCGCCTCTGGAGCAGGTATCGCCGGAGCAGCGCGGCCGGGCCAAGGCGGTAAATTTCGGCATTGTTTACGGTATCAGCGACTTTGGCCTGGCGCGGGACATCCGGGTCAACCGGGCCGAAGCCGGCAAGTATATTAAAAGCTACTTTGCCCGTTACAGCGGCGTCAAAGATTTCATCAGCCGCAAAATTGCCGAGGCCAAGGAGCAGGGCTACGCTACCACCATGTTAAACCGCCGCCGCTACCTGCCGGATCTGTTCAGCGCCAACCGCCAAATCCGCTCATTTGGCGAACGCACCGCTATTAACACGCCCATCCAGGGCACCGCGGCGGACATAATTAAACTGGCCATGGTTAGAATAAACGCAGAACTGCAGCAGCGGGGCATGAAAACCAAAATGATCCTGCAAGTGCACGACGAGCTGATTTTCGACGTGCCGGCGGATGAATTAGACCAGGTTAAACAACTGGTGCGCAAGGGGATGGAAAAGGCGTTGCCCCTTGACGTACCCCTGCTGGTTGATCTCAAAACAGGGCCAAACTGGTACGACGTGAAAAAGGAACGGTGAAAACAAATGCCGGAATTGCCGGAAGTGGAAACAATCAAAAACTCGCTGGGGGAAAAACTAATTGGCCTGACGATCACCGGGGCGGCTGTCGCAATGCCCAAGGTGATCCGGGAACCAGCCGCCGAAGAGTTTATCGCCAGAGTCACCGACCAACAGGTTACCCGGCTGAGCCGCCGGGGCAAATATCTGTTGCTCCACCTGTCCGGCGACGAAATATTGATGGTGCATCTGCGCATGACCGGCCGGCTTGTTAATGACCGGCCGGAAACCCCGCCGCCCAGGCATACCCACGTGGTATTTCACCTCAGCGACGGCAGCGAACTGCGTTTTGCCGATATGCGTCAATTCGGCCGGCTGCTGCTGGTCCGGGATGGCCAGCTGGAGCAGGTAAAGGGTTTTAAAGATCTGGGGCCGGAACCGCTCGGCGATGATTTTAGCCGGGAGTTCCTGCGCCGGGAACTGAAACGCAAACGGGTGCGCCTGAAATCGCTGCTGTTGGACCAAACATTCATCGCCGGCTTGGGCAATATTTATGCAGACGAAGCTTTGCACCGCTCCCACCTTCATCCCGAGCGGATTGCCCGCACTCTAACCACCAGAGAAATTGCCACTCTGTATCACTCCATCGTCGAAGTGCTGCAGGAGGCCATCGCCAACCGGGGTACTTCGGTGCGCGACTATGTGGACGGGGACGGACATAAGGGAGGCTTCCAGGAACTGCTGCGGGTATATAACCGCGAAGGTCAACCGTGCTACTACTGCGGCGCCGCCATTATCCGCGTCAAAATAGGCGGGCGAAGTTCCTACTTCTGCCCCGCCTGCCAGAAAGAGACATAAAACAACGGACCGGTCCGTCAATCACACTTCAACTTTCCCAGCCATAGTATTTAAAAAGACACCGCTATGGGAGGGAAAGTTGAATGAAGTTGTTGACCCTGGCTTTGTTTGCTATGGCTCTAAACATGGATTCCTTTGCTGTCGGCGTGGTA
>WQUS01000251.1 GCA_009781965.1 Bacillota bacterium
CGGACGGAAGGAATCCTGGAATACAACGCCATGTACCGGGGCATCCGCCGGGCAGTTTCCCGCACTATCACCGACGCGATCAGCCACGCCACCGTCACCACCGCCCTGGACTTAGGGGCGGCGGCTGTTATTACTTCCACCGAGTCCGGCTATACCGCAAAAATGGTCAGCAAGTACCGGCCCAAAGCCACGATCATCGCCGTGACGCCCCGGCAAAAGGTGCTGCGCAAAATGGCTCTGATCTGGGGTGTACAGCCGTTGCTGGTGGAACCAACCAAAGATACGGACAGTATGATCGCCGCGGCGGTGGACGTCTCTTTAAAGTCCCAGTTAATTAAAGGCGGGGACTTAATTGTCATCACCGCCGGAGTGCCGGTAGGCGTGCAGGGGAGCACCAATTTGATTAAAGTGCAAACCATCGGCGATATTGTGGCCCGGGGGATCGGCGTCGGCAACCGGGCCGTAACCGGCAAAGCCTGCGTGGCCCTTAACGGCCGCCAGGCAGTGGAAAAAATTGCCCCCGGCGACATTTTGGTCACCGGAAGCACCGACCGGGATTTTATCCCGGCCATTGAGAAAGCCGGCGCCATGATTACCGCAATCAGCGGTTTAACCTCCCATGCCGCCATCGTGGGCCTGGAATTCGGCATCCCGGTGGTAGTGGGAGTCGCCGACGCCGTTAATGTTATCCCCGACGGAGAGGTGATTACCGTGGACGGCAATCGGGGCCTGATCTACCGCGGCTCCGCCCGGGTACTTTAAGCAAGAGGGCAAAATTTAGATCTATTTAGATCTATTGTTCTTCCCGGATAAGAACGGCTTGCCACAGGGCATGCTATTTGCCGGGGGGCGATTGGCAGATGCAGGAGTTTGCGGCCAATTATTTGAATACCCTGGGTCTGGGGGGCCTGTTGGTCGGACTGTTTATCGAAGCCATGGGCCTGCCGTTTCCGGGCGGAATAATGGTCATGCTGGCCGGTTTTTTTATTAATCAGGAAAGGCTTAACTTTTACGCAGTATTTTTGCTGGCGATGCTGGGGTTCAACCTGGGCGCCGCCACCGCTTTTTTCATCGGCCGCCAGGTTGGCGAACCGCTGTTTGAACGGTATGGCAAGTATCTGGGGGTAAAACAATACAACCTGGAGCAAGCCCGGCAAAGCATGCAGCGTTCGGCGCCCCTGTTTATTATCGCCGGCCGGTTTATTCCTATGCTCAGCAACCTTACGCCCTATCTGGCCGGCGCCAGCAAACTGAAATGGGGGCAGTTTATCTTCTATAATTTAATTTTTACCGTCATCTGGGTGGCGATGAATCTCTCCATCGGCATCTTCTTCGGTCACAAGTGGCCTCAAATCGCGGGCTACCTGAACAACAAACTGCCCCTGGCGGTACTGGCCCTGGTAGCCGTTTATTTAACGATAAAATTTTTAATTAAACAGTTTTATCTGACAAGGAGTGAAAAACTATAAACAAGATCATTGTCTTTCTCGGCGACAGCATCACCTACGGTTTCCCCGGCGATCCGCAATCGTCCTGGGTCAGCCAATTGACCGGTAAAATCGACGCCCTGCCAATGAACCTGGCCGCAAACGGTTCCGGCACCGCCGAAATGCTGGAGCAGCTGCTCACGGCATTGGAATACCCGGATCTGTCCCACGTACATATTTTAGGCGGCGCTAACGACGCCTGGATGGACTACGACCATGAGTACTCCCGGTATCACATTGAGCAAATGATCCAAGTATGTGCGGCCCGGGATATCAAACCGGTTTTGGGCCTGCCAACCCCGGTCTGCACCGGCGCCGACCACAGTTTCTTTGCCTTCCGGCCCCAAAGTATCGCCATCTGGATGGACCGGCACCGGGCATGGCTGAAAGAGTACGCGCAAGCTCAAGCCATCCCGCTGATTGATTATTTTACTCCTTTGTGCCTGGCGGGGACCGAAACCGGCGACCCGCGGTACTTTACCGACGAAGTGCATCTGAACCGGGAGGGAAACAGGCAGATGGCCTTAGTGGCCTTGGAAGGGCTGAGACAAATAGGGGTATAGTTACATCGGCGCCAGTTTTATGTTTCCGGCGGCGGCCAGTTGATCGTCCTTAATGGCCAGCGCGCCGGTTACCGATTTGATTCCCAGGGCAAAATCAACTGCCTGCTGCAGATCCGCCGTACTTTGCACCAGATTGCCGGCGGCGCTGGCCACCGCGTCCGCCAGGGCCGCGGAAGGGGCCAGCACCACCATGGCGTCGGCGCAGCCCATGCTGAAAGAAGGCCCCACCGTGCCCGAGGAGGTACAAATGCCCAAAGGAGTGTGATACGGCTCAATTTCCAAGGCCAAACGGTTGGTAAAAGGGGAGGGGCCGGCAAAAATCCCGATTCGCCGGACCCGTTCCGTGCGCATGAAAATATCGCCGCCGTTTTCCACAATCACTTCCTTGGTCCGCCGGGCCAAATATTCGCCGACCTGCTGGGCCACGGCCCCGGCCACGGCGGCCATCGGCCCGGTACCGGCGGTCTGGCCGGCTAAGGCCATGGTTACGGCGATAGCCGGGGCGCCCGGTTGCGTTTGGTGGGGGGCCAAGGTTTTCAGGAACTGCTCGTCCTTTAAAATATATTGTTCCAACTGAGCCCGGACCGCAATAACCTCCTGCCTGACGCCCTCCACCAGCTCCCGGTTTAAGCTGCGGCGCGGCACGCCGATATCCAGATCCGTTTCCTTAACCGCCAGCTGAAAAAAAACCAAATCCTCCTGCCGGTGCAGCAGCCGGTAAACCCGCTCGACATACTCGCTCAAAAACGAACCTCCATAGCCTGCATGGGACATGCTTTCAAACAGAGATGACAAACCACGCAGCGATCACTGTCAAAACGCACCGTCATATCCGGCCGCTCAATATAGAGGGCCCCGGAAGGGCAGATCGCGGTGCAGGAACCGCAGCTTACGCATTTATCCTCATTCTGGATGATTTCCTCGGTCAGCGACTGCACGACCACCCCGACGCTCTTCAGATAATCAATCCCGGCGTCAATCTTCTCCCCGCTGATATCCATCACCATGGTGCCTTCCTTTTGGGGGTTCACATTAGCCCGCAGGATATTGAGCACCAGATCGTAATCCTTGACCAGCTTATAAATCATCGGTTGATCCGCAATGTCCGCACTAAACCGCAGTACCAGTTTTTTGGGGGCCATTGTCGCACACTCCTTTTCCCAATCTCAACCATGTATTAATCTATATCAATCATATATCAACCAGTATTATCCTTAACCTATTAACCCTGCAGCGCGTTGCCGCTGATGGCGGCGTCGGCGTTCGTCAGCAGTTCCACCGGTTCGCCCAGCAGAAACTCGCCTTTTTGCATCCAGGTCTTTAACAAACCGGCAATTTCTCTGGCCCGGGGGTAACTGGACATCGGCGCCGTCGCCACTTCCCGGCCGTTAACTTTAATTACGCCGCTTTTTAATGCCGCGTAGCTCACGGAGCCGAGAGTGTCCGGTTCCCGCTCGGGAAAGGCCCGGCTGTAGTCTACAATCGAGGCATACAGTTCATCGTCGCCGAGGGCGGCAAACCGGCAGACCTCTTCGTTAAGCAAGGGGATCGGGATGCCGAGGCCCACGGACAAACTGGCGCCATAACCCAACATGCTGGCGCCGGCCAGCCAGCGGGGACTCATCTTTTTCAAGTCGCCAACCACCGCCAGGGTGCCTCCGGAGGGACTGAGCTCCTTGCCGTTTTCATCCTTAATCCAACCGGGAAAATGCTGCGTGCCGTTCCAGGCCACATAACCCACGCCGCCGCCCAAAAAGATACGGGTGCCGATGCCGATAGTCTTAAAATACGGATCCTTAAGCAGCGGGCTCAGCTGTCCCGAGGTGGAATAATGGGCGTTCTGCAGGTTACTTTTCAACACCCCCATGTAGGTGTAGATGGTTTTAGGGCTCGTGTTCACCGCGCAGCTGTAATTCTGATAAGCGTTGCGCGGGTTGAAAAGGAGCGCTTCGTTAATATCATCCAGGGTAATCATGGTTTCAATTTCCCGGCGAGGATAACAGTCT
>WQUS01000252.1 GCA_009781965.1 Bacillota bacterium
TAACCGTGCGCTCATACTCTTCGAGAAATCGCTTACGGTTAATAACTTTACGGGCCTGGGCTACGGGTACTAACAAACGTTACTGGTCTGACCAGTAACAGGGACATACCTCTAGTGGAGGAATGTCCCTAATCTGTACCTCAAATCTAATTAGCCTCTGGCGTTTTTAAATGTCTGACAACAGGTTTCATCATTACTGTGGGCCGGCGTCGCCGCCAGCTGATCCAATTGGGCGCTGGGCGAAAAACCGCCTTGAGCGTCATTTTGAATGACGATTTGCTGCGCCTTGCAAAGATTGGACATTTCCCAGTACTTACAGGTGTTTACGGTGCAGTTTACATCAGGCATTGCCAATTCCTCCTCATCGGTAGTCTCAACTTAGTATTGCGCCAAAATGAGCGGAAACATGCAACTGCCTTGCGAAAATATCTGCATCATCATAACGTTTTCTTCGGCCATTAAGCCTCTATATCAGTCACCATACCGATAAATAACGGCAAATGCGATGTGCAGTCAATCAGCATGTATACAAAGGGACGATCGAGAATAACAGTTTTAGGCGGCGGCTCAAGCGCAGCTCCACACCCCATTTCAACAACTGACGCAGCCCCGGCTTGGGTGCCTTTTTCATTCACGGCGATATATGTTTTATGCAGTAGGCGGCTAATGCAAATATTCTGCCCCTGTAAATCCCCTTCCATAGTCGCAAGTCCTGTAAAGTCAGCTAATTTAGGGTCAAAGGCATCGGTCATGCCCATAGCCCGGAGAGTATCATTCATGGTAACGGCATACTCACTCTTAAACTTGGGAAGAGCCGTAACCACCGGCACATTTTGCGCCTTGGCCAGGACATTCATCAGCCCGGCGCCGGTAAGGGATGAAACATAGTCGTTGATTGCGACGCCTTGGTCAGGCAGGAGAGCCACAAAGGCATATTTTCTGCCGGCGTAATATTTAATGAAACCGGTGGCTTTACCGTCTGCCAGGTACATCTCCTCGGTTCCGTGCATCATTTTAACCACTCGCTTTTGGCCGGCGGCGGAGGTAAAGGAACCGTCACTCACCTGGACTTCAGTATAGATATTTTCCCATTCGGCGTCGAAAGCAAGCGCGTTAACCAGATACATCACCGCATCCGGGGCGATTTCGCTCAGCATGTTTTTGATCATGCCCTCCGTTTGCTCGCTGATCCAAGCGTTAATTGCCTTTAACGCAGCGGCGTTAAAAGCGGTTTTGTAAACCGCCGCGTCATAATAGTCGGCGTTTAACTGCAGGAAATCCTGTTTGACCGCCACCTTATCGTCATCTTTGAACCAGATGGAGTTGGCGCTATGGAGTTTGTACTTGTCTCCGTTGGGTAAGCTTTTCAAATAAGCATTTAAGTACTCGTTAAGTTCGCCTGTGGAGAGGCCGCAAACCTTCTCCATTTGGGTCAAAGTCTCGCCTTTGGCGCCGTTTGCCGTCATCGCCAGGGCGCTAAGCACAGAAACCGGCGCGATCAAGGTATTGCCGTCTTTGGCCAAGCTATTTTGAAACAGCCGGACGGCAAAATCTGCGATGGCCTCATTTGGTCCGGGGGCCGATACAGGTCCGGCATTAGGCTGATCAGGCTTAATATTTTTCATTAAATCCGTCGGTGCGGCGGTTTGAGCAGATGTTCCGCATCCTGCCAAGGGGCACAGTGTTGTGAGCATCAGCATAATGATGATCAATATTCCCGAGGTAACTCGCCTTTTCATGTTTACACACACCCTTTCGTTACGGTGTATGACGTACAAGCAGGGTTATTTGTTCCGTTTTTTAACTAAAGACATTAAGGTGCAGAATTCTATCCACCACGTAAGCGGCCAGATAAAATCCCGCCACCGGAGGAACGAAAGAGATGCTGCCCGGCAGGGGATGGTCTCCCGGCTGTAAATTATTGATTGCCGCCGGTTTGGCGGTGGAGTACACCACCGGAATGTGAGCACTGACGCCGGCGTCACGCAGCTTTTTGCGCATCACCCGGGCCAGCGGGCATACTGAGGTATTCCAGATGCTATCTATTTTAAATGCGGTGGGATCAAGCTTATTGCCGGCGCCCATGGCCGAAATAACCGGCAGCTGCCGGTTGACGCAATAAACCAGCAGCGCCGTCTTGTTGTCAATCTCGTCAATGGCGTCCACTACAAAATCCCACCGGCCCTCGCCCATAAGTTCCGCCGCCGTGGCCGGAGTAAATCTTTGCCGGCTGGTTTCCAGCCGCAAGGTTGGGTTAATACCGGACAATCGTTCGGCCAGCACCGAAGTTTTGGGCTGGCCCACGGTATAGGTTAAAGCGTGGAGCTGGCGATTGATGTTGGATAAGGACACGGTGTCGTGATCCACCAGCAGCAGGGAGCCAATGCCCGCCCGAGCCAGAGCCTCGGCGGCAAAAGAGCCCACGCCGCCCACCCCGATCACGGCCACCCTGGCGGCCGCCAGTCGAGCCAGTCCGGCCCGGCCAATTAACAATTCGGTGCGTGCAAATATATCGCTCATCACAGGACAGCCTTACTTATTTTCCTTAAGCACCGGTTTGATATGCAATTCCCTAAGCTGACGGTCATCCACTCCGCCGGGAGCCATGGTCATTAAATCGGTGGCGCTCTGGGTTTTGGGGAAGGCCATCACATCCCGGATGGTTTTAAGACCGGTCAACAGCATAACCAGCCGATCCAATCCAAAGGCGATACCGCCGTGGGGCGGCGTGCCGTATTCAAACGCTTCCAGCAGAAAACCAAATCTTTCATTGGCTTCCGCTTGAGAGATGCCAATGGTTTGAAACATTTTTTGTTGAATCTCCCGATTATGAATCCTGATGCTGCCGCCGCCGATTTCCGTGCCGTTAAGCACCATATCGTAAGCCTGGGCCCGGGCCTGACCGGGATCACTGTCCAACAGCGGCAGGTCTTCCTCCCGGGGCGCCGTGAAAGGATGGTGCATGGCAACCCAGCGTTTTTCTTCCTCGCTGTATTCCAACAGCGGGAAGTCGGTGACCCACAGAAAATTAAACTTATCTTTGGGAATCAGATTCAGTTTTTCCGCCAGCTGCAGCCGGAGCGCGCCCAGCGCCGCGGCCACCACAGCGGGATTATCCGCCACAAACAGCAGCAGATCTCCTTCCCGGGCGTTAAAGCGATCCAGAATAATTTTGATCTCCGCCTCGGTAAAGAACTTGGCAATGGCCGACTTGACGCCGTCGTCGCTAACCAGCATATAGGCCAGTCCTTTAGCTTGATAAACCGCCGCAAATTTGGTCAAATCGTCGATATCCTTGCGGCTCATGCCGGCGCAGCCCCGGGCGTTGATGCCCCGCACCTGCCCGCCGGATGCGGCGGCGGTCGCAAACACTTTAAAGCCGCAAGTGGACGCTAAATCGGTAATATCGGTGATTTCCATGCCGAATCTGGTATCGGGCTTGTCCGAACCGAACCGGTCCATGGCTTCCTGGTAGGAAAGACGCTGGAAGGGCGTCGGGATCTCCAGATTGATAGTTTCTTTTAACAGCCGGGCAATCATCTGTTCCATCAGCGGCAGCACATCTTCCACATTGACAAAGGACATCTCAATGTCCACCTGAGTGAATTCCGGCTGCCGATCGGCCCGCAGATCCTCGTCGCGGAAACAGCGGGCGACCTGATAGTACCTGTCCATCCCGGCCACCATCAGGATCTGCTTAAACAACTGCGGCGATTGAGGCAAAGCGTAAAAGCGCCCGGGATTGATGCGGCTGGGCACCAGATAATCCCGCGCCCCTTCGGGTGTACTGCGGGTTAAAATAGGCGTTTCTATTTCCAGAAAGCCGTGCTGATCCAAAAATTCGCGCATGGTATTGACGGCCCGGTGCCGCAGCATCATCGAGCGTTGCATCTCCGGGCGGCGCAAATCCAGATAACGGTAACGCAGGCGCAGGTTTTCATCCACTTCCACGCCGTCTTCGATATAAAAGGGCGGGGTTTTGGCCCGGTTGAGAATCCGCATTGCATCGGCATATATTTCAATGGCGCCGGTGGGCAGGTTGGGGTTGGCG
>WQUS01000253.1 GCA_009781965.1 Bacillota bacterium
CGCTGGCGGAAAAGACAGCCGCTTCTTTCGAGGCGGAAGATGTGCCCGGCCTGGCGGTGGCAGTAGTCAGGGCCGGCGGCGGCAAGTGCTCCCGCTGTTGGATGTACCATGAAGAAACAGGCGCCAATGCCGATTATCCGGAAACCTGTCCCCGCTGCGCCGCGGTGCTGGGAGCCAATTAAAACAACGATCATGGAGTATTATGGAGTATCTATGGAGGAACAATGGCCCAATATACAGCAAACACTACGCAAAAAGATCTGGATTACGAAGTCTCCCGGCGGCGCACTTTCGCCATTATATCCCACCCGGACGCGGGCAAAACCACGTTAACCGAAAAACTGCTCCTTTACGCCGGCGCCGTTGGCATGGCCGGTTCGGTGCGGGCCCGCAAAAACCAGCGCAGCGCCACATCGGACTGGATGGAAATGGAACAGCAGCGCGGCATATCCATCACCACCGCCGCGCTGCAGTTTGACTGCCAGGGCTGCCGGATTAACCTGCTGGATACCCCGGGGCACCAGGATTTCAGCGAGGACACTTACCGGACGCTGATGGTCACCGACAGCGCGGTGATGGTCCTGGACGCCGCCAAGGGGATTGAATCGCAAACGAAAAAATTGTTTCAGGTTTGCCGGCTGCGCAACACGCCGATCCTGACCTTTATCAACAAACTGGACCGGCCGGGCCGGGAACCGCTGGAACTGCTGGAAGAGATTGAGCAAGTGATGGGGATCAGCCCGGCGCCCATAAACTGGCCCATCGGTAACGGCCCCACCTTTAAAGGGGTTTACGATCTGGCCAGCAAAAGCGTGCTGCTCTTTGAACGTACCGAACACGGCCGCTACCGGGCGCCTGTCCGGGTGCACGGTCTCAATGACCAAGTCTTGACAGCGCTCCTGGGCCGGGATGAACACGCCGCGCTGATCGAGGAGATTGAACTGATTAGCGCTGTCGGCACGAAATTTAACCGGGATGAGTTTCTGGCCGGTCTGGCAACGCCGGTGTTTTTCGGCAGCGCCAGTAATAATTTTGGCCTGGAACCCTTCTGGCAGGCGCTGATTGAGCTGGCGCCCCCGCCTGGCCCTTATGCCGCCGGCCCGAACAGCATTGAGCCGAACAGTCCGGAGTTTTCCGGGCTGATCTTTAAAATCCAGGCGAATATGGATCCCCAGCACCGGGATCAGGTGGCTTTCCTGCGGGTTTGTTCCGGGCGGCTGGAAAAGGATATGCAGGTGCATAACGCCCGGTTGGGCCGTAAATTGCGGATCGCCCGGGCCTACCGTTTCTTTGCCGGCGAACGGGAACCGGTGGACGAGGCTTACCCCGGCGATGTGGTGGGGCTGGCTAACCCGGGGGGGTTTAGCATTGGGGATACTCTTTACACCGGCCGGGCAGTCGCATTTAACACCATGCCCCGCTTTCAGCCCGAACATTTTTGCCTGCTGCAAAACAGCGATATCGGCAAATATAAACAGTTTAATAAAGGTCTGGAACAGTTGGAGAAAGAGGGCGCCATCCAGGTATTTTTCTTTAGCGACAGTTTGAGGAAGGAACCGGTGCTGGCCGCCGTGGGCGAGCTGCAGTTTGAGGTGGTGACAGCCAGGCTGCGGGCCGAATATGGCGTGGAAACCACGGTCAGCAAGCTGCCCTTTGCCTGCGCCCGATGGTTTGAAGCTGAGCAGCCGGATCGGGCAGAGATCATTTGGCCCAGCCGCTGCAAGTTGGCTGAGGATCGGCAGGGCCAGCCGGTGGTCCTGTTTTCCTCCGAGTGGGAGCTGAATTATTGCCGGGAGAAGAACCCGCGGCTGGCGCTAAGGGAGTGGGGTTAGTTTTTGCCACACACAAGTGTTTTGGCTGTCCAGATATTTGATTGGTAACGTAAAGCGGGCCGCAATCCAGCGGCAGGTTCTGCTGCTGTAAAAACATATGTGGGTGGAGTCGCTGCGGTACCACCAGTTTTTAAAATCGTATTGCTCGTGTAAAAGGGTTGTCACGGCCAGCAGACCGCCCGGGTTTAACAAGCCGGTTAAAAAATCAATTTCCCGGCGGGGGTTTTTTAAATGCTCAAAAACCTCGGTGGCGGTAATCAGGTCGTATTTTTTGTGTTTAATTTCCCGGTGGTTGTAAAAATAAGGGTCGTAAATATCCATGGCGACGCCGGTTTCGGCCAGCAGTTCGCTGAGCACCGGTCCGGGGCCGCAGCCGAAATCCAGGCCAGTTTTTATCCCGGCGGCAAAAGGTTTGATGGCCGTATCGACAAATTGTTGAAGCATTTTTACATAACCGGCGCTGCTCCGGTCATTTACATGCAGCAGGTATCTTCTCCGTTCATCCTCCTCGGTAATGATAAAAGAGTCGTCTAAAAATATCAGGTCGCAATGAGGACAATGATAATAGATTGGCTTATCGATCCCGGCAAGCCGCGGCGCTATTCCTCCGCATAAGGGGCATTGCTTAACGATAGTGCACGCCATCCTTTCCTAACCGCTCATCTTATCTCATGCCAAGGTAATATATGCCATTCCGCACCAACCGGAAGCAATAAAAATATAATGGAATACGCATATAGTACTTAATTTACAGGTAATGTGGTGATTGTCAATGACCATGCAAAAAACCGATTTAATTAGTGACAGCTGTTTCTGTCTGCTTAAAATGGGTCTACTGAATTTATGCCCCGTCTGCCCGCCGGGACCGGCCGGCCCTCCAGGCGAGCCGGGCGCTTCTGGCTCGCCTGGTCCCACCGGTCCCCAGGGTGAGCCTGGTACGCCGGGCGGTCCGCCTGGCCCCCGGGGTGAGCCAGGGGCCCCCGGTCCGCCAGGTCCGTCCGGTCCCCAGGGTTTGCCCGGCGCTTCCGGTCCGCCGGGACCGGCCGGCCTCCAAGGTGAGCCAGGCGCCGCCGGTCCGCCAGGTCCGTCCGGTCCCCAGGGTGAGCCTGGCACGCCGGGCGGCCCGCCGGGCCCCCAGGGTGAGCCGGGTGAACCTGGTCCGCCAGGTCCGCCCGGTCCTCCGGGTGAAACTGGTTTGCCAGGCCCGCCCGGTCCCCAAGGCGCACAGGGTGAACCGGGTCCGCCTGGCGGTCCGACTGGTCCCACCGGTCCCCAAGGGTTGCCGGGTGAGCTTGGCCCGACTGGTCCCACCGGTCTTCAAGGAACACCGGGTCCGACCGGTTCGACTGGCCCGACCGGTCCCGAGGGGGAACGGGGTCCTTTTGGCGCGACGGGCCAGCCAGGTCCCACCGGTCCCCAGGGGATACCGGGTGATCTTGGTCCGACCGGTCCCAGCGGTCCCCAGGGTTCGTCAGGCGCTTCCGGTCAGCCAGGCCCGACCGGCCCCCAAGGGATACAAGGCGTGCCTGGTCCGGCAGGTGGTCCGCCTGGTCCGACAGGTCCCCAGGGCTTGGTAGGCCCGACCGGTCCCCAGGGCTTGGCCGGTCCGACCGGCCTCCAGGGCTTAGCAGGCCCGGCCGGCTCCCAGGGCTTGACAGGACCGACCGGTCCCCCTGGTGCGGTTGGTTCGACCGGCCTCCAGGGTGTTACCGGCCCGATCGGTCCGACGGGCGTCTGTGTATGTGATCTTACCGCCATAGAAAGAAGGCTTACCACCATAGAAGAAGAAATAGTCAATCTTAACACCAAAATAAGTATTATTGAAAGCTTTATTTACTTATCGGACGTAATGACCATGTGGAGCCTTAATATTTCGTTGCGCGGGCTTGGGGCATCGGTTATTTTTTCCGGATACACCCATAACTTCTGGGGCGTAGGCCAGCTTGACCATGTCCAAACTTTAAATAACGGGCAAACCTATTATCTAATTACGGCCAGCCAATATCCGCCGTTACAGTTCTACCAGGGGGACGCGACGATTGGCACTCTCTGGATTGAAACGCCGCTCGGCAACGTTTACAGCCTGCCGATCCGTTTTGACACGACTGGTATTTACTTTAGACCTTCTTTTCAGTTAACGAATCTTCCTGTCGGCACAACCTTTAAATTTACGCAAGCATTAATTCTGGTTGATCCTAATGTTGTGGGACCATAATCCGATCGGCGAAAAGCGCGCGCTTTGGCGCCCTTTTTTTTTGCCGATCAACGCAAATACTATTGCGGCAGGATATAAAAAACAATCATCAGGTAATGGGCGACGCTGCCCATGATAATAAACAGATGGAAAATTTCATGGAAGCCGAACCGGTTGGGAAAAAAGTTCAGACTTTTAGTGGCGTAGATGAGCGCTCCGGCGGTATAAGCTACTCCGCCGATCACCATCAGAATGATGCCGTCCAAGGGGATGGTTTTAATCAAAATCACGAAGGGCACCAGGGCAATCCAGCCCAGGGACAGGTAAAAGGCGGTGGATACTGCCCGGGGAACCTGCAGCAAAAACATTTTTAAAATAATGCCGATACCGGCCAAAACCCATACGGCGGTAAGCATCGCCCAGCGCCAGGCGCCGCTCAAACTGTAATAAAAGACCGGCGTGTACGAACCGGCAATTAAGATGTAAATGGCCACATGGTCGATTTTGCGCAGGAGCAGTTCCTTATCCGGCGAGGTCTTAAGCCAGTGGTACAATGAACTGGCGCCGTAAAGCAGTACCAGACTGGCGCCGTAAATGGCCGCCACCAGGAGCTTGGGCGATTCATCCCGGCTGCTGATGATTAAAAACACCAGTCCGGCGACGGCTGTTAAAAAGGCGATAAAATGAGTTAAGGTGTTAGCCGGTTCCTTCATACCCAGAAAACTTTTCATCACTGGCCTCTACTTTCATATTAATGTCACTATTGGCGGCAACAGGTGATTTGTTCTGTGTTACCGTATTATTGTACCGTATATTTTAAATAGTAACAACTGCTTGGGGAGCGGCGGAGCGGCTTGACAAGGAATTGGTCCGGTCTGGTAAAATAGAGCGGAGAAGATAATTTATTTTGCGCGGGAGTGGGACGACTGTGGAGCGGGAAGGCGAAATCCAAATTACCGGCCTCAATCACCGAGGGGAAGGGGTAGGCCGGCTGGCCGGCTTAACTGTATTTGTGCCAGGTACGGCGCCCGGGGAGCTGGTATCGGTCCGTCTGACTGACATACGCCGCAGTTACGCCAGGGGGATGCTGCTAAAAAATCATACCCCCGCTGCCGATCGGGTTTCGCCCGACTGTGTTTGGGCGGAAAATTGCGGCGGCTGCGCTCTGCAGCATATTGCCTACCCGGCCCAACTGCGTTTAAAAACCGAATTGGTTCGTCAGACCATAGCCCGCACCGGAGGACTCTTGGATGTGCCGGTAAGGGAGATTATCGGCATGGCCGAGCCGTGGCACTACCGGAACAATGTGCAGTTTAAAGTGCGGCAGGTGCAAGGGCGCGTGGTATTGGGTTTTTACGCCCGGGAATCCCACCGGTTGGTTCAAGATGGGTCAATGGGATACAATGTCTGCCTTTTAGCGCACCGGGAACTGAACCGGGTGGCGGGGGCTGTACAGGCGCTGCTTGATAAATTTGATAAACAGCACTCTTTGCCGCTGCCGGATGCCGTGAGCTTGCGCCGGGGCAGTAGCGGTGAGATCATGGTTATTCTGGGTCGGGAAAAGGGCCGGGCCGGGTCTAACCAGTCGGGAAGCCCTTACCGGGCCCTGGCCGGTGAGATAATGGCTGTCCCCGGGGTGGCCTCAGTGGTGGAACAGGTCAGTGAACAGGCCAATGTCCTGGCCAGGCAGCCAGGCGGGCGCTATGTGACCTTGGGCGGGCAGGATTTTATCACCGATATGCTGAACGGTCTGCGATTCCGTATTTCCGCGCCGTCCTTTTACCAGGTGAACCAGGCGCAGACAGCAGTCTTATACAGCAAAATCCTTGCCTGCTGCGATTTGCGAGGCGGTGAAAAGGTGGCGGACGCTTACTGCGGCGTAGGCGCCATTGCCCTTTATCTGGCTCGCTGCGCCGGCGAAGTGCGGGGTTACGAGCTGGCGCCCCGGGCGGTGAATGATGCCCGGGCCAATGCCGCTTTAAACGGCATAAAAAACGCCCGGTTTTACGCCGGAGCGGTGGAAAAGGTTCTGCCGGAACAAGTAGCCGCCGGTTACCGGCTTGACGTGCTGGTGCTGGATCCGCCCCGGGCCGGTTGTAAGCCTGAGGTGCTGCGGGCCGCAGCCGAAAGCGGTGCCAGGCGGGTAATTTACGTTTCCTGCGATCCGGCCACTCTGGCCCGGGATATCGCCAGACTGGCTGCTATGGGCTATCAGCCGGTGGAAGTACAGCCGGTTGACATGTTCCCCCATACGCCACACGTGGAGTGTGTCTGTCTTTTGACCAGACCGTAGTGAATCACCCTGCCGGCATACTTGAAGGTATCCGGGGTTACAGTTTCGCCATTTTCCTTGGTGCATACCATATTAACCGGCTGCATTAGTCCTTTTTATTTAACATTCAAGCTGACTAACCCGGCGATCGAGTTCATCTTGGTTATCGCTCATTCTTATTAGTAGTTCCAGCTGTTCCATCTCTATCATACTAAGTTTTCGAGCTTGAAACTCTAGGGCGGCTTCAAGTTTATTAAGTTTCCTGGTATGAAGTTCCTGAGTTATTTTTAGTCCGGATACATCTGTTTCCAGCGCTGATACCTTACCAACCAAAGTCTCCAGTAAGTCAAGTATTTTTTCTTCGTTGCTCATTGAAAATTTGCCTCCTTTCTTCGTATATCTAATTAACTCGCATAAATTCCAAAAAACCTTTTAAAAAACAGCGAAATATGTTAAAATTCTTACAATTATTTGCGCAGCAGGTAAAAAAATATAATACGCTGGCGGCAGTTATTTAAATTTTGCAAACCTAAGGAGGAGGATGGCAAATGCAAACGGTTCACGATTTTTTGAAAAAAACCGGCACTTACTACCTGGCCACCATGGACGGCAATCAACCGAGAGTGCGCCCTTTTGGAACAATTAACCTTTTTGAAGGCAAGCTTTACATCCAGACTGGCAAGAAAAAGAATGTAGCCAAGCAAATTAGCGCCAATCCCAAAGTGGAATTGTCCGCCTTTGACGGTGAAACATGGATTCGCGTTGCCGCCACGCTGGTTGAGGACAACCGGGCGGAAGCCCAGGAGAGCATGCTGGCCGCCTACCCGTCACTGGCCAGAATGTACGCCGTCAACGACGGCAACACCGCGGTCTTTTATCTCAAAGACGCCATTGCCACTTTTTACACTTTCGGCGGCGAACCGAAAGAGGTGCGTTTTTAAGCCCTGAAGATTTAGCATTGCCTGGCCATTGCCCATGCGGCGCACACGAAACGTTAAGCCATTGCAATATCTAGCTTTTAAGCCGAAATATGGCTATTTCGTGTGCGCATTACACAACTTTCAGGTGAATAACGCAAATAGGGGCCATAAGCGGCACATTCAAGTTTGCTGCTTATGGCCCCTATTTGCGGCGGTCTGCATGTGCGGCGGTCTGCCGATACCGATGGGTTGAGTTGCGATTACTGCTGTGGATTGGCCTGCCATTGCGCGTATAAAAATAGCTGTCCGGCGGCGTCGAATCTTTTATGCGACCCGGGCGGCCAGTTAGTTCCGCTACCGTCTGCCTGATCGTTCCAACCGGTGAAGGTGTAGCCGGTCAGCGTCGGAATGACGTTGCTTACAGCAATGTCATTCCCGGTCGGGCCGTCGGGGCAGTGGCCGCGGCGGTAAGTTTCCGGGTTTGGTGTGGGCATGTTGCTCAAATTGTTAAGGCTGCGGTTTGCCGGCAGATTGGCGTTGTAGAGGATAGTATCCATATTAACCGCAAAGCCCACCACCGCGCTGTTGTTGTTGACCGGGGCTGTTGCTCCCGGCAAGCTGTAGGAATACCTGAATTGGTTGTATGCTGTCATGTAGGGGTAGGCCGGTACATGGAAAGTCAGAATAATGCCCGTGCTCTCGCCCGGGTTCAAGGTAAGGCTGCCAAAGTCAGCAAACACAGCTTTTGTACCTGCGCCTGGATTTTCCGTTGCCCAACCGGCGCTGCTCATTGTGGAGAGGTCCGGTCTGTCTGTGCCCCATAAGCCGTAAGTCGGCAGCGTTTGGGTCGTAGCGTATTTTACACTACCAGCCGACGGTGCTGTTCCAGCGAAGGTTGTGCCGACGAATGTGGTGCGGGCACTGGCTATCATCACGGAGCCAAGCGGGTCGCTTTTCTGTGGCAATATGTCGTAAAGTTTTATATTGCTGACCGGGGTGGTGCTAATGTTGGTCAGTGTCAGTTTCATCCGCACCTCGTCGCCCTGATTGGCCGGGACCAGCGGGCTGTGAAGCTGGTAGCCATTATACGCCGAGGACAGGTTTAAATTAATAAAATTGTTGGCTGTCGCCGACGAAGCTACTGATGTGCCGGTGGAGAGGGCCGAAGCGGTGGCAGGTGCAACGACGACAGTTGTATTGGTCTTAGGTGATGAGGTAAGCTTATCGCTTGGTGCAAAACCGTATAGACTGTAACCAGTGATATTGGAAGCATTTTGGTAGGAATAGTTGTTCACAAAATTAGCCGCATCGTGCGAACTCAGCAGTACTGGGGGAATAGGGTAGCTTCCGGCCTCTGCCTCCTTTACAACCCTAAAGTTAATGGGGATTATGAAGGCCGCTTGCGTATTATCCCCGTAAGGCTGCACCATATAATTCGGCGCCGCCTGGAAGGAGTAATAGTTATAGCTGGCGTCTGCTCCGGTAAAGGTGACGGTAACGTCTGCGGCAGCCCTGCTGCCAGTCTGCTCTTTCAATCCGCCGGGCAAGGTTATGGAGTAGCCTACCGGCTGGCCCTCAAAACCGTGCGCTACCAGTATTTTTGGCACTTTAACCGCGATACGCGGGCTTACCCAGGGACCGACGGCGTTCCAAGCAACATTACGGCCGTTTACAGTGAGGGGGACCAGCGCTCCAGGTATTACGCCGTCGGCGCGGGTGGAAACAAGTTCGGCCAGGGCGTACGGGGTATAGCCGAAGGTGGTTGAATAGGCGTCGCCCTGCCGGATTGCTTGGTTGCCGTTTGCATCGTTATAATAAAGCTTCCAGGCCACCGAGGCTTTGTACATTGGCTGTGGTATGGGCGTGCCGTCCGGGAATAGCTGTCCTTTCCAGGCTGCCGGGCGGTAAGAGAAGTAAATGCCGTTCCCGGGCAGGAACTGCCCTTCTTCGGCGGCTGTACCCTTCTTGCCCATGGCCGTGACGATTACCCTGTCTATATAATCACCCTTGGTCATATTTAACAGTCCGCTGTGTCCGTCGGCGCCATATAGGTCTGTATAAGTGTAGTTTTTGACAGCGGATACAGATGGCGCGAATATGCCGCCGTTTACGGTCCGTCCGCTTACACTGCCCTCACGGGGGTTTTTGAGCACGAATTCCACCTTCCACCGCGTCCAGTCTGGCAGATTGGCAGGGTCGGATTTATCACGCATGCCCACTACTTTAAATGCGTCAAAGTTAATTTTCCGCGAGTCGGTTTCGTTCTGGTATACCTCGTAACGGACGCCGCTGACGGCTTTCGCGCCCATATTTTTTGTGGTATGTGCGCTGCCGTAATTACTGGTTTGACCGATAAAAGGCATCATTATGCCGATATCACCGTCATTTGTGCCGCAGACGCTATGGGGAAAGCCGGTTGTGCCGTGAAAGGGGCTGAAATATAAATTCCAAGCCGCCCGGTTTATTTTAGTCCAGGTATAGGTTAGCGAACTCTTAATCGGCGCGCCGTTTATCCTCTTCGTGTCCGAACCGACGCGGATACTGACGGTCTGGCCCGCTTTAGTAAGGGCCGGTTTTGGTGTAAAGGTCATTGAGGTTTGCGTAAAGGTGTTGATGATCGTGCCGCCGGAGCCTACAAAATTCCAAGCGGCCTTGGGGTTGGCGTTGCTTGTGATGGCATGGTAATATCTGTCATAACCGGAACCTTGATAATTTACTACTGGCGAGGGAACTCCCGCGATACCGCCTTTATACCAGGTTAGGAAGCTAAGAGTGGGGGATACGGTACTGCCGGTGGGAACTTCCACATAATAAAGGTTTTGATAGTTTAGATCGAAATCCGTCTGTTGGTAAAAATTATTGGCAATAGTGGGGGATACGCTTATGGAACCGCCCTGATATTGCGTAGGGTCGGCGGGGGTGCTGAAAATAGCGGCATAGGCAAGCTCATTAATGCTCCCGCCCGTTACCGGCGTCGCTGCGGTTACGGTTCCCGCATTTGTAGCGTTGACCATAGCTTGGGCCGTTGGCGCCCACAAGTATTGGTCCTTGGGGATCTGCCGCAGGTAATCCGTTTCAAATCTGAATTTAAGCGGTATGATGATGGGACCGGTTCTAAAACCAGGGTCGCTATTGCTTTTCAATGTCAGGGTGATCTTGTCGCCGTCAAAGGAATAGTTGGCCACATCCGGCAGGGTGGCCAAAGCGGCGGCATCCGGTGCAATTGGTACAAATAACGGTTTGAGCCTGTCGGAATCGCCACAGGTATCAAATGTTGCATACAACGGATTGGATGGGTCGGGCAGACAGTTTACGGGCAGTTCAATGGCGCCGCCGAAAACGTATGAAGGGCTGACAGTGAGGCCCAGAGAAACCGTCAATTCGGGCGGCATTGCTCCC
>WQUS01000254.1 GCA_009781965.1 Bacillota bacterium
AAAAACCCCATGCCGGCCCAAGATCCAATCATCAGGGCTAAAAACTTCAACGAAGTAGCCACCGGCTACACCAAAGAAATGGCCATCGACGAGGCCAAACGTTGCCTGCAATGTAAAAAAGAGCCCTGCCGGCAGGGTTGCCCCGTGGAAGTGTATATTCCCCAGTTTATCGCCCTGGTTGCCGAAGGAGATTTTGCGGGCGCCATCGCTAAAATTAAAGAAAAGAACGCTTTGCCCGCCGTTTGCGGCCGGGTCTGCCCCCAGGAGAGTCAGTGTGAAAACTACTGTACCCTGGGCAAAAAGCACGAACCGGTGGCTATTGGCCGGCTGGAGCGCTTTTGCGCCGACTATGAATTGTCCACCGGCGTCAAGATCCCCCCGGTGGCCCCCCCAACCGGTAAAAGAGTGGCCATTGTCGGTTCCGGTCCCGCCGGACTTACCTGTGCCGCCGACCTGGCCAAGCTGGGTCATAAAGTGGTTATGTTCGAAGCCCTGCATGTGGCCGGCGGCGTGCTGATGTACGGCATTCCCCAATTCAGGCTGCCCAAAGAAGTGGTGCAGGCGGAAGTGGAAAACCTGAAAAAACTGGGCGTGGAAATTGAAGTTAACTCTGTGGTCGGCAAATTCACCACTGTTGACGCCTTGATGGAAGAACAGGGTTTTGACGCCGTGTTCATTGGCACCGGCGCCGGTCTGCCTTATTTTATGAACATCCCCGGCGAGAACGCTTGCGGCGTGTACTCGGCCAACGAATTTTTAACCCGGACTAACCTGATGAAGGCTTACCAGTTCCCCGACTGGGACACGCCCATTAAACTGGGTAAAAAGGTAGCCGTCCTGGGCGGCGGCAACGTGGCCATGGACGGAGCCAGGACCGCACTGCGCCTGGGCGCGGAGGAGTCCTGGATTGTGTACCGCCGTTCCCACGAAGAACTGCCGGCCCGTCAAGAAGAAGCCGAACACGCCGAGGAAGAAGGAGTTAAGTTCGCCTTCCTGACCTCCCCGACGGAGGTTGTGCAAAACGAAGAGGGCTGGGTAACCGGCATGAATTGCCTGAAATACGAGCTGGGCGAACCTGATGCTTCCGGACGGCGCAGCCCGGTGCCCATTAAGGGTTCGGAATTCTTTATGGAAGTTGACACTGTGGTCGTAGCTATCGGTCAAGGGCCCAACCCCTTGGTGCCCAGAACTACCAAAGGCCTGGAACTGACCAAACGGGGCAATATTGTAGCCGACGAAAAAGCCGCTACCTCCAAGCCCGGCGTATATGCCGGCGGCGACGTGGTTACCGGCGCGGCGACAGTGATCCTGGCCATGGGCGCCGGCCGGACCGCCGCCAACTCCATCCACGAATATTTGAGCAACAAATAAATGACCGGTAATGAGCAGCCGCCATTTTAGGGTAGGGGTTAAACATTAGATGGATACTTTTTCAGTCACTGATTTAACAGGCTACATTAAAGGTTTGCTGGAGAGTGACGCCCAGTTGGCCAACCTATGGGTCAAAGGGGAGATCTCCAACTACAAGCAGGCTGTTTCCGGCCATGTTTACTTTACCTTAAAAGACAGCGATGCCAGTATCCGGACGGTGATGTTCCGTTCCCGGGCTAAGTTATTGCCATTCAGCCCGGAAAACGGCATGGCCGTCCGGGTGCGAGGCTATGTAACAGTATTTGCCAGAGACGGACAGTACCAACTTTATGCCGAGGAAATCGAGCCTGACGGGGCGGGAGCGCTATACGCCGCCTTTGAAAACCTGAAACGGCAGCTGGCCGCGGAAGGGCTTTTTGACCCCGAACGCAAGCAAAAGCTGCCCCTTTTTCCCAATACCATCGGTATTGTCACCTCGCCTACCGGCGCCGTAGTCAGAGATATGCTGAATATTTTGCGCCGCCGCTGGCCCTTAACCAGGATTATTCTGGCTCCGGTGGCGGTGCAGGGCGAGGCTGCTCCCGCTGAAATAGCCGCCGCCATTAAACTGTTCAACCGCGCCGGCGCCGCGGACCTTCTTATTGTAGGCCGGGGCGGGGGCTCCCTGGAAGAATTGTGGGCCTTTAATACCGAAGTGGTGGCCAGGAGTATTGCCGCCTCTCAGATTCCGATCATCTCCGCCGTAGGGCATGAGACTGATTTTACCATCGCCGATCTGGTTGCCGATTTGCGGGCGCCCACCCCGTCGGCAGCGGCGGAAATAGCGGTGCCTGATCAGGATGAAATGAAAAGAAACATCATGATGCTTCGGGGCAGGTTAACCCGAAGCATCAAACACCAAACCGACTTACTCCGGCAACGCCTGAACCGCTGCCTTACCAGCCGGGTCATCGCCAACCCGATCTCTGTACTCTGTGACCAGCGGCGCCAGATCCTGGACTGGCATGAAAGGCAAATCAGGCGTAACGCCGACGCCAAATGCCGCGTGGAACAAAGCCGGCTGGCTTTACTGGCCGGGCGCCTAAGCGCTTTAAGTCCTTTGGCTACACTTTCCAGGGGTTACAGTTATACCACCGGTCCCGACGGCAAAGTATTACATAACGCTGCCCGGGCTGCCATCGGGCAAACAGTAAAGGTGTATCTGTACCGGGGCATGTTGGAGTGCCGGGTGGAGAATACTGTAACTGAAAAACCAAAACGATTGCATGCAGAATGATTGAAAGCAGATTTTAATTAAAATGATGACGGGAGGTTCTAGAATGGCTGCATCTCTTATTGACGGCAAGGCCATTGCGGCAACCATCAGGGAAGAAGTCAAAACGGAAGTCGCCGACCTTAGAGCAAAAGGTATCGCGCCCAAGCTAAACGTACTGCTGGTGGGCGATGATCCGGCGTCGGTGGTTTACGCCCGGTCCAAGGAAAAAGCTTGCAGTAATGTAGGCATCGATTTTGAATTGGTCACCATGCCCGGTTCCACTCCGGTGGAACAAGTATTGGCGACCATTGACAGCTGGAACAAAGATGCCAAAGTCCACGGTATTATGATTGAATTGCCGCTGCCCAAGGGCATGGATAAAAAAGTGGTTCTGGAAGCAGTGGATCCGAAAAAAGACGTGGACGGTTCTCACCCCATCAACAGGGGCTACATTTTAAGCGGCGGCGAAGGCCTTTTCCCGGCCACCCCGCAAAGCTGCATTGAAGTGATGCTGCGTTCCGGTTTTGAAATCAAAGGCAAAAACGCCGTGATTGTAGGCCGCGGCGAAACAGTAGGCAAACCGCTGGTATTTATGCTGCTGAACCAAAACGCCACCGTCACGGTCTGCCATACCAAGACCCAGGATCTCGGTTACCACACCAAACAGGCGGATATCGTGATCGCCGCCGTAGGCCGGGCTAAAATGGTTACCGCCGATATGATCAAGCCGGGCGCCATCGTGGTGGACGCCGGCATCAATCCTGCCGAGGGCGGCGGGATCTGCGGCGACGTTGACTTTGAAAAAGCCAAAGAAGTAGCCGGCGCCATCAGCCCCGTACCGGGCGGCGTAGGCAGCCTGACCACCGTGCTGATTCAGAAAAACGTACTGAAAGCCATTAAACTGCAGGGCTTGGCCTAAAAAGGATTGACCTGGAAAGGCTTGCATGCCTGAATTATAAAACCTGAATTATAAAATAAGAGGTGATTGACAATGAGCGAAATTTACGAGCTCTCTTTTCGCCAAGTAGTGGCGGTAGCCGCTTCCGACGCGCCGACTCCGGGCGGCGGCAGCATTGCGGCTCTGGCGGGCGCCCTGGGCGCGGCCATGACGGCCATGGTGGGCAACCTCACGGTTGGCAGACCCAAATTTAAAGATGTGGAAGCGGAAGTAAAAGAAATTACCGGCGCCGCCTATTTTATCATCAACAGGCTGGAAAAGCTGGTGGGCGATGATATGGCGGCTTTCGCCAAGTTCATGGAGGCGTACCGTCTGCCCAAGAACACCGACGAGGAAAAAGCCAAGCGGGAAGAACAAATCCAAAAAGGGCTGAAACTGGCCACCGATACCCCAATGGAAATAGCCAGAACCTTGCTGGAGGCATTGGTCA
>WQUS01000255.1 GCA_009781965.1 Bacillota bacterium
TAAAAATAAACAACAAGGGGGAAATACACTATGAACTACAAGATAGGAATCGATGTCGGAGGAACTTTTACCGACTTCTTATTGGTTGGCGAAGACGGAAAATCAGAAGTATACAAAACGCCAACCACTCCCGCTGATCCCTCAATAGGAGTCTTTAAAGGACTGGAGCAGATGGCTGCCGCAAAATCCCAGGACTTGTCGCAGTTCCTGGCTACAGTGGCCACCATTGTGCATGGCACGACCATTACGACTAACGCCGTACTCACAGGCAATGGTGCTAAAACCGGTTTTCTTACCACCAAGGGTTTCCGTGATGTTCTAAACTTGCGCCGCGGTTTGCGGGAGGAACAATACGAAACCAAATATGCGCCGCCGCCGCCGCTGGTAGAACGCAAGCTGATTCAAGTGGTGGAAGAGCGGGTCAATTGTGAGGGACAGGTACTTAAGCCGCTGAATGAAGAAGATCTAAAAAATGCTGTCGCCAAGTTTAAAGAAG
This sequence comes from Bacillota bacterium, assembly GCA_009781965.1. GTDB lineage: Bacteria > Bacillota > Desulfotomaculia > Desulfotomaculales > Desulfallaceae > BRH-c8a. The sequence goes on from WQUS01000255.1 coordinate 497, forward strand.
AAAAGATTGAGTCGCTGGGAATTAGCTTTTTATTTTCGTTTTTTAATCCCGAGCATGAAAAACAAGCGGTCCGTTATATTGAAAAAGAGATGCCTGGCGTTTATGTATCCGCTTCCAGCGAAATACTGCCCCAAATCAGGGTCTATGAGCGCAACAGTACCGTGGCCTTGAATGCTTTTGTCGGGCCAGTTTTAAAAAGATACCTGGAAAGTTTGCTTGGCAAACTGTCCGATTTTGGTTTTACCGGTACGCTGCTGATTATGCAGTCTAACGGCGGCGTCATGTCGCCGGAAGTGACTATTCGCTTTGCCTCAAACACTTTGCTTTCGGGACCGGCCGGAGCTCCCGCCGCCGGTGTATATCATGGCCAAGCCCATGGTTTAAACAACATTATCACTGTTGATATGGGCGGTACCAGTTTTGACGCCTGCTTAATCGATAACGGCGTGCCCAACATTACTACCGATGCTTACATTGCCCGGCACCGTTTAGCCAGCCCGGTAATTAACATTCACACCATCGGCGCCGGCGGCGGCAGTATTGCCTGGATTGACACCGGCGGCATCCTGCAGGTAGGGCCGCAAAGCGCCGGAGCTGACCCGGGACCGGCCTGTTATGGGTTGGGAGGCGAAGAACCGACCGTATCGGACGCCGACCTGCTCCTTGGCTATCTGGAGCCTGGTTATTTCCATGGCGGTCAAATGACTCTTGATTATGATAAAGCGAAGTGGGTTATTGAAGAAAAAATTGCCAAGCCCTTAGGCATTGGTGTGTTTGAAGCGGCTTTTGGCATTTACCGGGTCATTAACGCCAAGATGGCAGCCGGGTTGAGTGAGATTACTATCGGCCGCGGTTACGATCCCCGGGAATTTGCTTTAATGGTCGCCGGCGGCGCCGGTCCAATCCATGCCAGCCGGATTGCCAACGACTTGGACATGCGTTTGGTTATCGTCCCCAGAGGTTCTTCAGTTTTCTGCGCTTCCGGCATGGTGATGTCCGATTTGCGTCATGACTATGTGCGTACTTGCACTACTGCCATTAACAATATGGACATTAATCATATTAATTCGCTAATTGACCAGATGGAATCCGAAGCCCGGGCAACTCTGAAAAAAGAGGGCATCGAACCGGAGCGGATCGTGATCGATTATTCAGCCGATTTACGTTACGAAGGACAGTTTAATGAGGTTGAGGTTGGCTTTGCCAGTAAGTTAAACTCTGAAACTGTCCGTGAATTGGTGGCTGCTTTTGATCAAAAACATGATGATCTTTACGGCTATTCAATGTCCGGCGCCCCGGCTGAGATGATCAATGTCCGGGTTACCGCCCGGGGAATCACCCAAAAACCTGATGTTCCCGAAGCCGTTTGGCTGGGTAAAAATCCTTCGACAGCCTATAAAAAGACAAGAAAGGCGTACTTTAACAATCAATTCATGGATGTACCGGTTTATGACGGGCTCTTAATGGGTTATGGCAATATGATTCAGGGACCGGCTATTGTTGAAGAACCAACCACAACCATCATTGTCACCTACGGCAGTGAGCTTTTGTGCGATAGCTTCAATAACTACGTCCTTTATCCCAAAGGGAAAAACCTGCCTGATTTGCTTAAACTGCTAAAAGGGGAATTATAAACAATCATTCTAAATTTATCCAACGATAGAAAGGGGTTGCCAGACATGCAAAAAATAGATCCAATTTTAGTATCGGTAATTGACAACCGTTTTAGTTCGATTTGCAACGAAATTGGCCAAACTATGCTGCGCACATCAAGGTCGCCAATTTTCAGTGAAGCCAGGGACTTCGTCTCGGCTATCTTTGACAACCAAGGCCGTTTAATCGCCCAAAAGGACTATATCCCTGTTTTAAGCGGAGCGGCGCCCTTTGCCCTCAAGGCCTTCACCGAGCATTTTGCCGGCCGGATTTATCCCGGTGATATTTATGTCCTGAACGACCCTTACCGGGGCAACAATCACCCGCCTGACGTATCAGTGGTGAAACCGATATTTCGCGGTGACGAGCTTCTTTTCTGGGCCATGGCTAAAGGCCACCACGCGGATGTCGGCGGGGGCGGAGTAGGCGGTTATAATCCGGAGGCCACGGACGCTTGGACTGACGCCATCCGCATTCCGCCGGTTAAGCTTTATGAACGGGGGGTTAAGCAACAGGATATTTGGGATTTTATCCTTATTAACGTGCATATCCCATTTTTGGTGGAAGGGGACTTAAACTGCCAGATTGGCGCCTGTACGGTCGGCGAACGCAGTTTACTTGCTTTGACTGAAAAATACGGGTTTAAGGTACTGAACACTGCCATTGATGAAATTTTTGATGCTTATGAAATGAAACTCCGGGCTGAAATCAAGAAGATCCCCAACGGTACCTATCATGCCGAAAGATTTATTGATCATGACGGCATTAATATGGAACGCTTGGTTAAAGTTTCTGTGGATGTAACAGTCAAAGATGAAGATGTTGTTTACGATTATACCACTTCCGACGGCCAGGTTCAGGGTTATATCAACAGCACTTACGCCAATACGCTTTCGTCATCCCTGATTTCCTTGTTTTCGACGATTGAGAAAAAGGTCAAAATCAATGAAGGCTCCTTGCGTCCGATTACCGTTATCGCTCCGGAAGGCTCGCTGTTGAATCCCCTGGAGCCTGCTCCAACCACAGCCAGCACCGTTTTAACTTGTGAAGCGATAGTGGAAGCCGGCTGGCTGGCTCTGGGCCAAGCTGTGCCCCAATTTAGTCAAGCTGCCTGGGGCAGGTGGGCCGCTCCGGCCAGCGGCGGGGTTAACCCCCGCACCGGCAAGTTTTTTGGCGATATTCATTTCATGGCCAAGGGCGGCGGCGGCGGCACGCAAGGGTACGACGGCTGGGATCACATGGGCACGGTATGCACCATGGGCGGGTTAAGAGCGCCGGATCCGGAGTTACACGAAACAGTCAATCCTTTCTTAGTCTTAAATTATGAATTATTGCCGGATTACGCCGGCCCCGGGCAATGGCGCGGCGGAAATGGCACGCATTACAAATGGCAAGTACTGGCCGATAACATTGCGTTCGCCATGTTCGGCAGCGGGGTGCGGAAAGAGACGGGTCCCTGCGGCTTGATGGGCGGCAAGGACGGCATATGTTCCACGCAATATTTAATCAAGAATGACGGTACCAAAGATTGGGTTGATGTGAACCGGTTTGTTAGAACTGAAAAAGGTGAGATTCTCGAAATTCTTGCTTCCGGCGGCGGGGGCTTCGGCGATCCGTTCAAACGGCCCATGGCGGAGGTATTTAAAGATGTCGCTAATGAAGTAGTTAGCATTACAGCGGCCCGGGAGCAATATGGCGTGGTTATAGATCCGGAAACAATGACTATCGATCAGGTGGAAACGGCCAAACTGCGCGGCCAAGCGTAACAAAGAACAAAATAATTACTAGATAAAAATATAAAAATAAAAATAAAAAAACCGGCTCTGGATCTTGCAAATGACGCAATTTACTTTTCCTACCAAT
>WQUS01000256.1 GCA_009781965.1 Bacillota bacterium
TATAATCACCGTTTTCAAGTAGTCAGTGTAACATTTATCCAGTATAGTGTCAAACCGGAGAAAAACAGTGAAAAATCCATATTGACACAGTGCGTGGAATATGTATAATTAATATGTTAATCACGGGGCGTGGCCCAGCTTGGTAGGGCGCTTGGTTCGGGACCAAGAGGCCGCAAGTTCAAATCTTGTCGCCCCGACTGTAAAAGAACCGCTTGAAATCAACACTTTAAGCGGTTCTTGTTTTTCTTGTATTAAGTATTGTTAATGAAATGATCAAGATTTGATCAAGAATTTTATTAAAGGTTATGAGAAGATATTAAAAGATATGCGTATTACTCCGTTTTATGTTGTATTGTTTGCTGTCTGTGTCAAAAAAAAGACACCAAAATAAATGGTGCCTTTTCTATTGCCGCTCAAAAGAATCAGAACGGCCTAAAAGATAGTCTATAGATACATTGTAATAATCCGCAATTTTACTTAACACAGCGAGACTAGGTTCACGATCTCCTGATTCGTATCGCTGGTATGTTCCAAGAGTTACACCTACCGCTTCAGCGGCTTCCCTATGTTTTGCATTTTTTAATACTCTACATTCCTTAAGGCGTGCGGAGACTAAAGTGCTCATAAAACCAACCTCAAAAAACAATTTAAGAAAATCATTGACACATAGCTAAAAAATATATAAAATGTTATATATCCTATTAGGGTATACCCTTACAGGATACATTAAAAGCCAACCTTTGTATAATTATTTCATTTCTTTACAATAGCATATTTAGGCAAAAAAATAAACATCATTTCTCTGCGTCCACGTCTCACGCAAAAGACACTCGCACCGATCTGACCAAAGACAACGCGAGTGTCTTTCCACAACACCAGCAAGGGGGATATCCGCTTGCGGCATATTTATAATATCACAGGATATGCCTCCTTGCCAGTGTAAATTTATCAATATAGGAGGGAAACCGTTTGAACAAAAAGGGGAAAGCAGAAATTAACTGGACGGCATTGTTAACCATCATCGTGGTTGTAGCTGGCCTATACTTTTGGTGGCAAACAAGCCCAAAGACTTACGATGGCTTCATGACGGGAATCGGCTTCGAGCAGCAAAATGCAGGAGGTGCTGTCCATGAGTGAAGACACCGCCAGAAGGCTTGTTATTCTTATTGCGATCCTTACCGGGATGTGGTTTTTGTTTACCAAAGCAAACTTTACTCTGCATACGGGCGGCGATGAAACTGAAACCTATACCAGCAACAGGACACATGCGTCTGCTTGGACACTGATAGGGGATGCATCAGTAACAATAGATCAGGGCGACGGAGCCTTAGGAGAAAAGAAAACCATAACATGCCCGAACTGTGGTGAGCAGATTATAGTCGAGGGCAAATAGATTTGAATAAGAACACGCCTTTTTTAAACACCATTGGCGGAGTAATAATCGGAGCGGTTCTTTTTAGCGGAATATTTAGGGTCGAAGTTAATCTTCCCGAGTGGATGATAGTGAAAGAAAAATCCGTCAACAACACAAATGTAGAAGCACAGCCTCAAGGAATACAGCTGGCCGCAATGGGGATGCCCTTAATGGATATGACGGCTCCGATAACATCAGAAACGCCGGAGACAACGGAAACACCGCTTACAACAGAAACGCCAATCCCGACAGAATGCCCTGCTGCAACAGATATAGCAAACCCAACAGGCACGGCAGATCCAACGGGTATAGCTGGCCCAACAGATTTGCCGGAGCCGACAGAGTCGACGATCCCTGCGCCCACTCCTTGGAAAACACCGGAGGAAATAGCAGGGGATATCCAACAGGTTCCTATAGGCGAAGCTGTGCCTGGTGATATCTTTTTTTCCGGAGATAATGCTTATACGCTTTTGAGCAGCGGTTTGGAATTACCTTTCGGGGCTTCTCCAATGGATATAATGGCAACTGTTACGGAAAAACCTGACTTAATCAAGTTCATAAAGCCAGGGGAAACACAGCCGGGCGATATTTTTATAGTTGACGACCAGGCGTATATGCTGCTGGATGGAGGATACTCGCTACTTTATAAGGATCCGACGGCGCATGAACTGGTTGAAACGCCTGATTTACAGGCGGCGAACATAATCATCCGGATGCGTGCTGGGGATGTGCCTGATGACACTCCGGGGCTGGCCGATGCATATGCTGTCATGAGGATAAGGCCGGATGTGGAAACACAGATTGAAGCCGAAGCGCCGCCCAACGAGCCAAACGCGGATAAAACGCAAGCGCCGTCTCCGACAGATACGCCAATGCCAGAAATAGAATTTAAACCGACAGTCGCGCCGATACACACATATACTCAAACGCCTCATGTCCGAATAAACACAAGTACGCCTATACCAACGCATACATCAACGCCTGTTCCGATTCGGGCGGCGACGAACACACCGATGCCTGCACCGCCTCCTGCACCCGTATACACGCCGGCGCCAACTGTTGCTATAGATCCTCCGCCGGCAGGCACATCAACATCCGTAACCACGAATACACCAGCATCGGCAGCATACGAGATACCGACCGGAATGCCTGACGCTGATGAATGGGCAAGAAGAATATATAACGCCAAACTGCCGTTTACTCCTATAAATATAACGACGGGAATGCCCAGCGCTGATGAATGGGCAAAAAGAATAAAAGGAGCGCAGATACCATGAAAGTTTTATTGACCGCAGCCGCTATTATTGCGGGCCTATATTTCCTGGGGAATATGGAACCCGCGCAGGGCAGTCTTATCGCGCCTATTGCGGGCGGCGCGAACTTGGTAACAAAGCAACTGGACGTTCTTGTTGAAAAGGCGGCAGATAAAGCAGTTGACGCCGCCGGAAATGCAATCCGAAATAAATGTACCGAGACAATATCTCAAATATCTTATGGCTCCGATGAAACGGGGTTACGCAATAAAACCCGTGAGGAAATGGAATCCGAAGGGATCCCCGAAAAACAAATAGATGAGGCGCGCTATAAAAGCCTGCAATGGCTCTATACACCAAAAGCGGAGTTAATAGACCCGAAGGATCTGCTGTACAGAAACGGATGGGAAGATGCCGTCGCCGCTTTTCATGGCAGCTCCACAGGCAGAAGGCGCAGTGAGATTGCGAAGGAAATGATTGCTTCGGGCGCCCCGGAATGGTACTGGGGACAGTACCTGGATTCATCGCCTACGCCGCCGCTATCAGCGGAGCCAACCTCGCCGACACTTATCGCGGATACAGTGAAGGTTAACATTGAGAAAAACGATGGCTCCATTATTTGGCCCTGGGATCAGGAGGAGCATTATGAAAAAGCTAAGGAATGGATGGCAAACACACCCGTACTTCCTGAATACGCGCCGTATTATGAGCCATTAAAATAGGTGTTGTAAATGAGATTCATCAGAACTTTTTTCATACTATTGCTCTCCATTGCCAGCTTAGTTGAACCCACAAACACGCTGGCGGATGATGTCATAAAAATAGACTGGAATAAAGTTAAGCAGATAGATGCGGGGAATAAAATTATCAATTGGCTGCTAAGTAAGCCGGTATCCCCACAGACGGAGGCGGCATCCGAACCATTACAACGGGTTGGAATAAATCATTGCATAGAACAATACAGCGGCTTAATAACATCTTACGCCGAAGAATATGGCATAAGCGGTTTTAAAGGGGTGATTAAGGCTGTTTGTATGCAAGAAAGCAGCGGCGGAATCGCAAGCCCCGATATTATGCAAGCGAGCGAATGCAAATACAACGCAAAATACCCGGCAGAGCCTAACGGTATACAAGACCCCGCATATAGCCTGAAAGCAGGCATACATTACCTGAGCGATTGCCTGTACATAGCCGGCTGCAGTTCTGCGAGTGACACAGGCCGCCTTAAATTAGCCCTGCAAGGTTATAATATGGGTACTGGGTATATAAATTGGGCCTGTTGGCATTATGGAGGATACAGCCCGGAAAACGCCGCTGAATTCGCAGGGATACAGAAAGAAAAACT
>WQUS01000257.1 GCA_009781965.1 Bacillota bacterium
CGTAAAGTTATTAACCGTGCGCTCATACTCTTTGAGAAATCGCTTACGGTTAATAACTTTACGGGCCTGGGCTACGGGTACTAACAAACACAGGGTCTGAACAGTAACACAAATTGCCCGGCTGGTTCATTTTTTAGTTAACTTCCTTGTTTTGATTTCGACCCTGTGATATAATCAGTAACAGCAAAAGGTCCCCAAAGAATGAGGGAAAGGTTGTGTTTAAATGTTTATAACCGCCGACTTTTTTTGGAGGCTGTTTGAGGCTACCGGTTCCATTCGCGCGTATATTTTGTACCGCAGGTTGGCTGTACATTAAATTAAACCTAAAACGGTAATGATGGGGAGAAGTAAGCGGCAATTGCCTTTGCAGGTGCGGGCCGTTAACTGGGAACTCCTTCGAGCGCGACCTGCCGAGATTCGCCCCGGAGCTGCAGCCGAATTGTTATATAGTAGGTGTAGCCGGTTTTTCGCCGTTAACAGGATTCTGAAGCGGCGAAGGATGTTTTGGGGCTGAGCGGCGGCGGTGCACTTTGCCGGTGTTAGGGTGGCGCCGCGGATTTATTAATCCGTCCCTAGAGGACGGTTTTTTTGTGTCCGGATAATCTGGTAATAATAAGTATTGTTGTTAGGTGTGTATTTAAGGAGGATAAGCATGGAAGAGAAATTAAAAAATTTGCTTGCCGAGGCTGGTCTGGCTTTATCCGCCGCTGCGGATCCGGAGGAACTGAATGAGATCAGGATTCGCTACCTGGGTAAAAAAGGTATTCTCACCGGAGTGCTGCGCGGGATGGGCGCTTTGCCGGCCGAAGAGCGTCCCCGGATCGGACAGCTGGCCAACGAGGTGCGGGTGAAGCTGGAGGACGAGCTGGCCGAGCGTACCGCCGCAATCAAAAATAAAACCAGGCACGCCAAGCTGGAGCGGGAAAAAATTGACGTTACTCTCCCCGGCACTGCTTTAATGACTGGCCGGCGGCATCCGCTGATGGTCATCCAGGAGGAAATAGAAGATATTTTTCTTTGGATGGGCTACACCATCGAAGAAGGGCCGGAAATTGAACTGGAATATTATAATTTCGAGGCGCTGAATTTTCCCGCCGAACACCCGGCCAGGGACATGCAGGACTCTTTCTTTACCGCGCCCGGAGTGTTGCTCAGGACCCATACCTCTCCGGTGCAGGTGCGGACAATGGAGAAAACCAATCCCGCCCTGCCGGTGCGGATTATTGCCCCGGGCAAGGTGTATCGCCGGGACGACGACGCCACCCATTCGCCGATGTTTAACCAGGTGGAGGGGCTGGCCATAGACAGACGGGTTACCCTTGGCGACTTAAAGGGGACTTTGAGCGCTTTCGTGAAAAAAATGTTTGGCCCGGCCACCAAAACCAGGTTCCGGCCCAGCTTCTTTCCCTTTACCGAGCCCAGCGCCGAAGTGGATATTTCCTGTACCAGCTGCGGCGGCAAGGGTTGCCGCGTATGTTCCTATACCGGCTGGCTGGAGATTCTGGGCAGCGGGATGATTCATCCCCGGGTACTGGAGGCCGGCGGCTATAATCCCGAAGATGTCACCGGTTTTGCTTTTGGCATGGGGGTGGAACGGATCGCCATGCTTAAATATGGCCTTGACGATATGCGATTGCTTTTTGACAATGATCTGCGTTTTTTGAGTCAGTTTTAATAACAGGACTTAGGATATCAGGGATATCAAGGGTTTAACCGAGGGAGGTTGCTGAGTTTGCGTGTTTCGTACAACTGGTTGCGTGAATTTGTGGATTTGGGCGGCATCCCGCCTGCAGAACTGGCCGATCGTTTAACCATGGCCGGTTTGGCCGCCGAGGGGATTGAGGAACCGGGCCGGGGCATTGAGAAGGTTTACACCGGCCGGATATTGCATATCGAGCCCCACCCCAATGCGGACAAGCTGGTGGTTTGCCGGGTGGTTACCCTGGGCGGGGAAGAGGTGCAAATTGTCACCGGCGCGCCTAATGTAGCCGTGGGGCAGGTGGTGCCGGTGGCGCTGGTGGGCGCTAAACTGGCCGGTGGCTTAGCCATCAAGAAAGCCAAGCTGCGCGGGGTTGAATCCCGGGGCATGTTGTGTTCGGGCCAGGAGTTGGGGATTGATCCCTCCATGATGCCAACGGATCAGGCCCACGGCATTATGATTTTGGAGGCCGATACCCCGGTGGGGGTGGATGTGAAGCCGTTAATCGGTTTGGATGACGCGATCATAGAATTGGAACTGACGCCCGACCGGGGCGACTGTTTGAGTATGCTGGGGGTAGCCAGGGAAGTGGCCGCTATTTTGGGTCAGCCGCTGCGCATGCCGCCTACTGAACTGACGGAGACGGTGCCGGCCGGGGATAAGCCGCTGCGGGTGGATATTGACGAGCCGGAACTCTGCCGCCGCTACGTGGCCCGGCTGCTGGTAGACGTCAAGGCCGGCCAGTCGCCGGCCTGGATGCAGCAGCGGCTGCAGGCGGCGGGAGTGCGCCCCATCAGCAATGTGGTGGACGTGACCAACTATGTGCTGATGGAGCTGGGCCAGCCGCTGCACGCTTTTGATTATCATAAAGTACGGGACGGTCATATTATTGTCCGCCGGGCTGCGCCGGGTGAAACGATTGTCTCTTTGGATAACATGACCAGAAACTTGACCACGGACATGCTGGCGATCACCGATCCGGCCGGGCCGTCGGCAATCGCCGGCGTCATGGGCGGGCTGGAGTCTGAGATTACCGACGATACTACGGCGGTGCTGCTGGAGTCGGCTTACTTTAACCCGGTAAGCGTACGGCGTACGGCCAGGGACTTGGGCATGCATTCCGAAGCATCCTTCCGCTTTGAACATGGAATTGATATTACCGGCTGCCTCCGGGCCGCCGATCGGGCCGCCCGCCTGCTGGTGGAAATGGGCGCCGCCCGGGCGGCGGACCTGGTGGTGGATAACTATGCCGCGCCGATAGCGGAAAAAACGATTTTGCTGCGTCCCGACCGGGTTTGGCATTTGTTGGATGTGGATCTTACGCCGGCTGAATTAACCGGCTTGCTGGTCAGTCTGCAGTTTGAAGTGCGGGAAGACGCGGCCGGGCTGTTGGTTACCGTGCCTGGTCACCGGCCCGATATCACCATTGAAGAAGACCTGATTGAAGAAATAGCCCGTCTGTACGGCTTTGAGCGGATTCCCGAAACCCTGCCCTCCGGGGCCATGACGACCGGCGATTTGTCTGCCACCCAGCGTTTGGTCCGTCAGGCCCGTGCTTTTCTGTCCCGGGGCGGGTTTTACGAAGTAGTGACCTATAGCTTCCACAGTCTCCGGGTATTTGAGCGTCTGGGGCTGTCTGAGGCGCATCCGCTGCGCCAAACGGTGAATTTGCAAAATCCCTTGAGCGAAGAACAGTCTGTCATGCGGACCCAGCTTTATCCCGGTTTGCTGGATGTGCTGCAGCGCAACAGTAACCGCCATAACTGGGACGCGGCATTCTTTGAGCTGGGCCGGGTTTTTGCTCCTGCCGCCGGTCAGCCGCTGCCTGAGGAAGTTACGGTGTTGGCCGCCGCGGTAACCGGCCGGACGCCGGGGGGCTGGAATACCGTTTCTATGGAAATGAATTTTTATTTTCTGAAGGGTGTTTTAGACGAACTGTTGGCGGCTGTCGGGGTGCGGGATGTGGTTTATAAACCGGCGGCGGACAGACCGGAGTTTCATCCCGGCCGGACAGCGGAAGTGTACGCCGGGGAACAAAAACTGGCTGTCCTTGGCGAACTGCACCCGGATGTGCAGGATGCTTATGAATTGAAACAGCGGGTTACTGTTTTGGAGCTGAATTTTGATCGGCTGGTGGCACTTGCCGGTGGTGCGATGGTCTATCAGCCGCTGCCCAAATTCCCTGCCGTGGAGAGGGATTTGGCTTTATTGGCGCGCCTTGAAGTGCCGGCCGCCAGCCTGATGACAGTGATTAAGCGTGAGGGCGGCGCTACTTTGCAGGAGGTGCGGCTCTTTGACGTTT
>WQUS01000258.1 GCA_009781965.1 Bacillota bacterium
AAGAATTTTCACAGATAGCACCAAACAATTTCAAGCAGAAAAGCGGAAGAAGAGAGAAATATTCATGGAAAGATAAATATAACAGGGAAGGAAATTTGCAAAACGCGAATGTAGTGACCCAATATATTAGTTATTATGTTAACTTCTATTGACTTCGGCAAACCGTTTGTGTATAATGGTTGCATCAAACGAAGGGCGGTGCATCCATGTTTATTCGTGAATATAAGCAGACAAATAAGAAGACCGGAGAAGTTTACATTAAGCACAAGCTGGTCGCCTCTGTCAGAACAGATAGAGGGCCCCGTCAAAGAACGGTCATGCCTCTGGGAACGCTCACTGTCCCGCGCATTGATTGGAAACGGCTGGCCCACGCCCTGGAGTGTCGGATTACCGGTCAGCAATCCCTTCTGAAAGAGCATGACGCGGATTTGGAACTGCTGGCGTTGAAACTCGTATCCAACAATGACCTGTCAAAAAGCCTTGAAATCTTGACTGAGACCAAGCTGCGGGAGCAGGAAGAGTATTTGAAGAAACCCGACCCAAGCCGCTATGTGCCAATTGATATGAACAGTGTCAGACTGAAGGATACGCGGAGTCTCGGGGCTGAACTCCTATGCATGAAAGCCTGGGACATGCTGGGAATAACCGACATTTTGAAGAAACTGAAATTTTCGCTCACATCGATCTCCTTGACAATGGTTCTTTTGTTCGGGCGGATGATTTCTCCCGGCAGTGAGAGTCATACCATTGAATGGTTTCGGAAACGGAGCGCTCTGCGGGAACTTCCCGGCATTTCCTATCTCAATTGCGGCAACGACAGGTATTATGAGGTAACGGATGAACTGTACGCCCAAAAGGACCGCATTGAGGACATGCTGTTTCAGAAGGAGCGTTCGTATTTCCCGCATACAGAGACCACGATCTACCTGTACGACATTACAAACACATATCTGGAAGGTCATGGCCTGAACAATGCGCTGGCGGCGCGCGGACACTGCAAAAGTAAGAGGTATGACTGTCCGCTGATTACCCTGTCGTTGGTTGTGGATGACAATGGGATGCCGATTTGCAGCCAGATTTACAAGGGCAATCAATACGAAGCGGATACCATGGAGACCATGATGGCGCGGCTGATGCAAAGACTTTACGGCAGTCAGATACCCGCGTGCAAGCCCACGGTAGCCATGGATCGCGGCATCGCCACGGATGACAATGTCAAATGGCTTCGGGAGAATGGGTACCACTATGTCGTGATCAAGCGGGAAGACGACTGCGCGGAGTACCGGCGGCAGTTTGAGGCCGAGCGAAGCGCCTTTGAATGTGTGAGCAGCAAAAAAAGTATTTACGGCGATGAAAACAACGTGTATATCCAAAAGGAAGCGGTTGATGACAGCCTGTGCCGCGTGCTTTGTTTCAGTGAAGGTAAAGCCCGCAAGGAAAAAGCCATTGCCGAAAAAAAGGGCGATCCGCTGCAAAATGACATTGATGGTTTGCGCAAATCTATCCTCAAGGGAAGCATCAAGAAGCCGGATAAAATTGAGGATAAGCTGAACCGCATTCTTTCAAAACATTGGAAGTTTTCTGCCAACTATGAGGCGGCACTGGAAAAAACAGGCGGAAAGATCACAGGGATTTCTTTGACGCGCAAGGCGGAGGAAACCGACCCGCTATACGGGTGTTATGTGATTGAGACTTCCCACGCGGATATGTCGGCAGAAAAAATATGGAAACTGTATATGACGCTGACAAGGGTTGAAAACGCGTTCCGTTCCATGAAGGAAACCCTCGGGATGAGACCGGTCTACCATCAGACGGCAGACCGTTCGGCGGCGCATTTATTCGTTACCGTGCTGGCATACCATTTGCTGATCACAATAGAGAACCTCATGACGCAACTGGGAGACACGCGCACATGGGGAACGCTGCGAGACGTAATGTCAACACTTGTGCGAGGCACGGTCGTCATGCGGGACAACCAAGGCGCCACATACAATATCCGCCTTTCCGGCGAACCGGAAGAGACGCATCAGGACATCTTGAATAAACTGAATGTTCGCTCCCTCCCAAAGCCAATCACATCGAAAATTGACACTTTGTAGTGACCCACGAAAAAATTTGCCCCAGTGTTTGCAATGGGTTGATGTTTTTTTGCCGAAAGATGGGTTAACTACTAGACCTACGTTGACGAACATTGCTCGAGTATTAGGTTCCTAAAGAGGGCTTTGCCCGCAACCCAAAATGAATAGTGCAACGCCTCTGCGTATGTTGTAGAATAATGTTGTCACACAGCACTCACAACAAACGGGAGGAGACGTTGCACGTGGACACATTATTACACAGGTTTGGGGATAAAATCAAGGGGGTACTTGAAGGATTCGACCGATTTGTTTTCAAAGGCAGATTGCTTCCGTTATGCCGTGCCGCTGGAATGGCCGGTTACTTGTATCACCAGGGGGTATTGAACAAGGACTACAAGGATTGGGCTTTGAATACTTCCACGGCCATTGTCAGGGACGCTGAGGAATATGCACTGAGCCAGCGAGGAAGCGGGGTTGAGTATCTTTCATCCTGTCATATTCGAAAAGAAGCTCTGGCACACGAACAGCAGACAAAGTCAGGCGTTACCAGCGGGCTGATTGGGACATATAGCTGTCTGGAGTCGTGCAGTACGTTCAAAGCGGTATACGATAAAGCCGCCGGGTTTCCGCAGATCCGACCAACACCATCCCGGTGCAAGCATTTGTACTTCTACTATGACCATGAGGATTACGGATTTATGAGCGTGCGATTGCAGACATGGGCGCCGTATGAAGTTCAGATTGCAATGAACGGCAGAGAATGGCTGAGACGTTCGCTGGATAAAGAAGGAATCCCATACATTCTGGAGGGGAATAAGTTCCTCGACATCGCGGATTATGAAGCGGCGCAGCGTCTCCTGAACAGCCAGCTGAACACGCGGTGGGTAGAGACATTATCCGGGTTTATGCCGGCCGTGTTCCCGTCCATGCCGGAATTGTTGGGTGAGATGAGCTACACTTGGACATTATGGCAAAGCGAATGGGCCCGTGATTATATTTTCCATGATCCCAAGGTGTTGTCTGAACAGATGAAGCATATGCTTCGCCATGCCTTTATCACCGGGACAAGTGACCGTGTCCTTCGTTATATGGGTCACCCTGTTCAGAAGAATGGACAGCCGCATTGGGCAGCAGACCCGGAATTGATATCTCGTGTGGCGCTGTGGCATGACGGTGCGAGAATCCGGCACTGGGTGGATAAAAACAGCCTGAAACTCTATAATGAGCAAAACGTGCTGCGCTTTGAATTCACCATGAACAACCCATCCCGCTTCCATATCCACAGAACGGTGGAAAGCAGTGGCAGCGATGCGAAGAAGTTCCTTCCTATGCGAAAGGGGATTGCCGACATCAATGTCCGGACACAGATTTGCAGCGCGCGGATCAATAACCTTACCGAACAGATGGCTACGCTGGACGAAAACATTTCTGTTGAAGAATTGATATCCAAAGTGACTCAACCAATCATATCAGACGGCAAACGGTATCGCGGGCTGGATGTCACCGGTAAAGATTTGCCGCTGCTGCGGGCCATCGCTGACCCAAAATATATCGTGGACGCTATCACCAACAAACACCTGCAGGGAATATTTTCCGGTGCGGTATGGGCCAATGGGCTTGAGGGACGTAAACTGTCCGGAAGAATCAGCCGGCACCTTCGTCTCCTGCGGATTCACGGAGTAATCAAAAAACTCCCAAACCAGCACCGTTACATGCTTACAGCCAAAGGCAGGCTGCTGACTACTGCGCTAAATCAGATGCTTGGCGTTCATCTCAGCGATTTGTCCAAGATTGCGGCGTGACTTTCCTTGTTTTATTTTCTGCTTGTGTGCCCGTAAGGTACTATCCAACTCCTCACTGAAATGTGGTAAAATTAAGCTGCGAAACAAAACAAACCACATTCCAGCGAGGA
>WQUS01000259.1 GCA_009781965.1 Bacillota bacterium
CGTTTGGTATTTTTCTGATTTCCCGGCGCACCTGGTTTTCGGAGGCATTAAGCAACTCATCGATGGCCAGGTCAATAGTCGCCGCATCGTACTTGTCCATCAACTCCAGGAGCCTGCGCTCGCCTAAATTAGCCGCGCCTACCAGACAGTGGATATCACCTTCCACCAACTGATTCTGCCTTACATTGGTGGCAATCATATCCCAAACGCTCCGCTGGTAAGTGCCCCGGTTATAAAGCTTCACCGGGGGAATCCGAAGTCCTTCTTCCCAGATACTAACAGCCAGGGGATTATAACCAATGAAACCTTTACCGCCAATATCAGCTAAATGACCTTTAGTCACCGCCCAAAAGGCAAGTTTGCCATGTTTAAAAACCGGTTTGGCGGTAGTGAAGTCCTGTAGATGATTATTGTCTCCGCGGTAAGGATCATTGACTAAAAAGATATCTCCCTCGTTAATGTCAGCCTCGTAAAACCTGGCAATAGCTTTAAGTGCGAAAGACGCCACTCCCATTAGTACCGCAATGAACGGTTTTTGGGCCACCATGCGCATTTGATGATCAAAGATTGCCGTGGCAAAGTCCCTGGTCTCACTGAAAATCGGTGATCTTGAAGTTCTAAGCATGGTCCGGCCCATTTCCTCGGCAATAGTATCCAAACGGTTATCAATAACGGATACAATAATCGGATCAATGCGGTTTGCTTCCGGCATCCCGCCTACCCCCTCAGGTTGCTAAGTAATTCTTCCAAACTATATTCTTTACGGTATAGCACATAATTATTGAATTGATCAATATACAAATTGTAGTCCGGCGTAGCCAGTATTGTGGTAGCGGATTCATCGATAATAGCCGGCCCGCACACGATATTGCCATGACCCAGTTTGGCGCCATCGTAAACCGGCACTTTAAGAAAACCGCCGTCGAAATAAGCCTGACGCTCATACTTAAAGGCCTCCGCCGGCTCACGGCCCATGAAAGGAGTTTCCGTAAACGCCGGTTTATCGGTGGTGCCTCTGGCGGAAAGCCGTAAATTAATAAATTCCGCCAGGGAAGCAGGCAATGAATAGCCGTATAATTCCCCATGCCGCTGGTGGAAGTTTTGCAAAAGGGATTTGATATCGTTATTCCTGATTACGCCGTTGGTATCAACCAGGATGGGTATTTCTACTTCGTTGAACTGTCCTTCATAACGCAAATCAACGGAACAGGTCAAACTAATCCGGTCGGAGGGGACCCCTTCCGCCCGTAACGATTCAATGGCTTCCATGCGCATTTGGCCAAAAAGAATATTCAGCCGGTCAAGATCGATTTTGTCGAGCAAACAGGTATAACTGCGCACATAATTATGAATTAAATCCGCTGTCAACATGCCGGCCGCGCAAAATACCGCGGCAATTTTAGGGATAATGATCAAAGGGATGTCCAGTTCTTTGGCGATCATAGACGCATGGACCGGGCCGGCGCCTCCGGCCACAATTAAAGAGAATTCCCTGGGGTCATAGCCCTTGCCTACTGAAACCACGCCCAAACCGGTCGCCATATTATTATTGATTAACCGGTAAATACCGTAGGCGGCCTCAATAAGGTTTAATCCTAAAGGTTTGGCGATCTTTTCATAGATAGCTTTCTCCGCCGCTTCAGTATTTAACACTTTCCTGCCGCCGTGAAAATAATTTACATCCAGGTAGCCCAACAACAGGTCGGCGTCCGTTACCGTAGGTTGTTCGCCGCCGAGGCCGTAGCAAGCCGGGCCGGGGATGGCTCCGGCGCTATGGGGACCGACCCGTAAAATGCCTCCGGAATCAAGCCAGGCGATACTGCCGCCGCCGGCCCCGATAGAATGAATGTCCAGCATGGGAAAGCACACTTTATGGCCGCCGACCTGGCCTTCCGTCGTAAGATTGGCTTTGCCGGAGCGGATTAAACAAGCGTCAAAACTGGTGCCGCCCATATCCACGGTAATTAAATTTTCCAGATTATGCGCCCGCCCGGTCGCAAGACCGGCCAAAGGTCCGGCCGCCGGACCGGACAGCAAGGTGTTGGCGGCAAAGCGCATGGCTACCTCCGGCGACATTACCCCGCCATTGGACTGCATAACAAGCAAAGTCCCTTTGAAGTTGTCCGCCGCCAAACGGGCCATCAGTGATTCGATATCGCGTTTTAAAGGTATCCCTACATAAGCGTTCATTGCCGTAGTGCTGTTACGCTCATAAAAACGAACCTGGGGCAGGATTTCGCTGGAAAGGGAGATATATGCCTCGGGGAAATGTTCTTTTAGTAATTTTCCCATTTCCTGTTCATGCAACGGATTGAGGAATGAATACATAAAACTGACGCCAATGGCTTCTACCTGTTCGTCTTTTAATTTCTGAATGGCTGCTAAGCAATCATCGATATTTAACGGGGTTACTTCCCGTCCATAACAGTCAACTCGTTCTTCAACCGTTCTGATCAGGTATCTGGGAACCATCGGGGGCGGAGGAGCGTAATGGGAGTCGAACTGCCGCTCCTTTAAACCGCGACGCATGTTTAAGACATCTCTGAAGCCATTGGTGGTAATAAAGCCTGTTATAGCCCCGGTACCGGTAAGGACCGCGTTAGTGGTGGCGGTTGTCCCATAAACCACGATTTGAATTTGGCCTAAAAAATCTTTGTAAGGAAAAGATTTTGTCTCCGCTATTTTTTGCAAACCATCAAAAACTGCTACGGAAGGATCTGCAGGGGTAGATAGGACTTTATAAATCTCGGCGCCGCCTGTTTCGTCAACCAGTAAGAAATCAGTAAAAGTTCCCCCTACATCAATACCAATCCGGTATTTCATGTTTTTCCTCCATTATCCGCTTTGCCTATAAGCAATAACCCCTGTGTACGAGAAGGGTATTTTTGACCTAGTGTCTAACAGACAATATTTAGCAGCACTTTAAATTATTTAAATATTGTAATAATTACTTCTAATGTTATAACAATTGTGTGTCACCGTCAAGAAGTAATTTATTCATAACCATTGTCTTCCATCAGCTAACGGTTTTGCGTGCCGCTCGATGCGAAAGCAGTGTTACTGGCAGACCCTGTGTTTGTTAGTACTCATAGCCCAGGCACGCAAAACTATTAACCGTAAGCGATTTCTCGGAGAGCATGAGCGCACGGTTAATAGTTCTGCGTGCCGGCTCGATGCGAAAGCAGTAACGTGTGAACTGTAACAAAGCAGTAACGCGTGAACAGTAACATGACAATAACTCTTGACGGGGAACAGTCTTTATTGTAATATTATAGAATAATAAGACAACTTTTAATATTTTAGGAAGCGCTCCTGGTTGGTGCTAAGTGGGTCAAGAATGCCCTTCGTTTAGGGGGCATTCTTTATAATTTAGCTTTGCTAAAAAATGTTTAGGGGGGGTAAATTATTTATTGGTGTCCATTCAACAACCTATAGAGTTCCAAGGAACCAATTAAAATTCTTAAAAAGTGGTGATTAAATGCTTTTGATGGGCGAAATGATGGAGAGGAATGCACGATTATTCCCTGATAAGCCAAGCTTTATTTGCGGTGATAATACCGTTACTTTTGGCCAGTTCCGCAACCGGGTATACCGTTTGATTAATGCTTTGTCGGGTATGAAGATGGTAAAAGGGGATCGGATCTCGATATTGTCCCAGAATTCGATTCAGTATTTTGAGCTTTACGCCGTGTGCGAGCGTGGTGGATTCATGATGGTGCCATTGAATTTCCGCCTCAAGACCAGTGAACTAGCTTATCTGTTAAAGGATTCCGGCGCCAGGGTTTTATTTTATGAGGGTGCTTACGCCGATGTGGTGGAAGAATTAAAAAAAGAGCTGGATACCATAGAGTATTATATTGCCATAGACGGTCCCGGCAATATCCGTTATGAGGAACTGCTGACCGCCGCTTCCGACCGGGAGCCTCAGGTGGAGCTGGATGAAAACGACCCGGTGTATATTATTTACACCAGCGGGACGACGGG
>WQUS01000260.1 GCA_009781965.1 Bacillota bacterium
AACCTGATGGATGAACTCCAGTCAACGCTGAACCTGACCTATCTCTTTATTTCCCACGATCTCAGCGTGATTGAATACCTTTGCGACCGGATAATTGTCATGTATGTGGGCAACATTGTTGAAATCGGCAACCCCGAAGAAATGTATTCCCGGCCCTTGCACCCCTACACTGAAGCCCTGATTTCGGCAATTCCCTGCCGTCATCCGGATAAAAAACGGAACCGCATTGTTTTGTCCGGGGATATTGCGGACCCGGCCAATCTGCCTTCAGGCTGTCCCTTCCACCCCAGGTGCAAATACGTTCAGCAGATCTGCAGGGAAACAAAGCCTGAACTCGAAGATATAGGCTCCGGAAGGTCTGTCCGCTGCCATTGTTACAAAGATTTAAGCCTGGAAGGCCAGCACTCGTAGGCTATTAAATCCCCAGCCCTTTGCGGACAAAGTTACGGCTTATCAATGCACATTCATCTGCGCTTCTTTCCAACGACACTCCGTTTTGTTCAATTGTAATCCAACCTGTGTAGCCGCGTTCCTTCATTAGCGCAAATATTCGTTCAAAATCACAAAAACCTTCGCCTAACGGTGTATTGAGATCTGTTGCTGTATTGTAATCCTTGAATTCCAAATAATGTACCCTGTCCCAGTTATCTTTCAGATGTTTGATCGCGCGTTCGGAATACGGTTCTTCATCAAAGTCCTTTGTCACGTGGCCTGTGTCGGCCATAAAGTATACTAAATTCCAATCGATCAGCGGTATCAAATTCTTCCAGTCGGTAAAATTCCGGCCAATGGAATCGCTGTTATTATGCAAATGAACACATATACCGCGTTTGCTTGCATACTCGCCTGTACGGTTAAGCATATCGGCATAATATTTATAAAGCTCAGGTGTCTTATTTTTGGCGCCGTGTACTATACAGGCTAATTGTTTACAATTTGCTTCGTTCATTAAATCCATCACCCGCTTATAATCATCCTGGGGTGTATCCAGGGGAATATCTACAGCGGCTAAGTCCATGCCGCTGTTATTAAGACTCCGGGACAACAGCTCAGGCTTATCAAGGAAGCACTCGAGTCCCTCAAAAGCAAAGCAGGTGACACCATCATATCCAACTGATTTAACACGTTCCAACCACGGCTCAAAATCATCCCCGGTGGGGTTCTTCCAGTGTAATCCCATGCTTGCCCATTTAATGTCGAGCTTCTTTTTGCTTTCAAAATTGCCTGCCATTTCTGTTACTTCCTTCTAATTATCTTTCTAATACTCAAGTGTTGTTCCGTCATTGTTAAAAAAAATGTGATCATTGTCATTGTTGGCGGTAAGAACAAAATTTAAAATTAGATTTGCTGCATCCTCCGGTTCAAATGTAGCACCCTTCATTAAATCGGGATTGTTATCAAACAGGGATGAATGCATCCACCCTGGATGTATAGCAAAAACTTTTACCCCCTTTTCATTAAGTGAGTTATATAAAAGTTTAGTCTGTATATTGCTCGCCGCCTTGCTCATTACGTACGCGTATTGGTTAGTGCGTGTCAACAGCTTTATGCTTCCCGCAAGGGAGGTGATATTGACCAGACGTTTATCCTGCGATTTCAGCAATAAGCTAAGAACGGATTTTGTAACACGCAGAGTGCCAATAGTATTTATATTATACATTTTGAGTATCTCGTCATAATCAATATCATCAAATATGGTAATTTCTTTATCATGCACTGTGGCGATACCGGCATTATTGATTAGCAAATTCAAATAATCTGTTTTTTTTGCTATCTGAGTCGCAGCTCCATTAACGGAGTTTGTGTTGCTGATGTCGAGTGGCAGTATATTTAACGAATTTCCATACTTATCAGATAATGTAGAAAGCTCCTTATAATCAGGCAGATAACTCCCTGCAAACACATTATATCCTCTCTCAAGTAAACCGGCAGCAAGCCAAAAACCTAATCCTCTGTCAGCACCCGTTACATATGCAGTCTTCGTCATACATTACCTTCCATTTTTCGACTTATTTTTGAAGATAGTATCTATATGTGGTTTTTGTCAAGGCGCGGAACCTTGACAAAGGAAAAGAATGAAAGTACCATAACGAAATGGATGAGTTTGGGGAAATTTTATTGATAAATAAAAAATAAATTACAAGAGGTGTTTATATGTCAATTAAAGTTGGTATTATCGGGATGGGTTTTGGGAAGGAATTTATCGCGATTTACCAGAAGCTGACAGGATGTGAAGTTAAAGCCCTTTCACAACGCAATGAAAAAAAGCTTAATGAAATTGCTGATACTTTTGGAATAGAACACCGGTACACTAATTGGAAGCAGATGCTAAACGACAAGGACATTGACGCAATCCATGTAGTCAGCCCGATTTTGGATCACGTAGAAATGACTGTTGCTTCACTTAATGCCGGAAAACATACCGCTTGTACAGTACCCATGGGTACATCAATAGATGACCTTAAGCGTATCATCGCTGCAAAGAAGAAGAGCGGAAAAGTTTACATGATGATGGAGACCGCTGTGTATACTCGTGAATACCTATTATGCAAGAAACTTCTGCAAGAAGGTAAAATAGGGCGCATTCAATTCGTACGCGGTTCTCACATCCAGGATATGGGCCTTAAAGGATGGCCTGACTATTGGCTTGGCTTCCCGCCTATGCATTACGGTACTCACGCTATTTCTCCACTCCTGGATATCACCAATGATATTCCGGAATATGTGATATGCCATGGATCCGGATCGATTAACGCAGAGCGGACAGCAAAATACGGTTCGCCCTTCGCGGTAGAGACAGCCACATTCAGACTTAAAAATACCCGGCTCGCCGCAGAAGCCACGCGTGCATTGTACGAGACGGTACGGCAATACCGCGAGAGCTTTGACGTTTATGGAGATAAAATTTCATTTGAGTGGGAACAATTAGCCGATGAAGGGCACGTGTTATTCAAAGGGGGCGAAGAAGCAGAACGTTTAGATGTGCCAGACACTGATGATCTGCTGCCGCCGGAAATTCAGGAATTTACAAAGCGTAATCATATAATGGACAAGAGTCATGTTTCGTTTATACAAGGCGCCGGGCATGGCGGTTCCCACCCGCATATGGTGTATGAATTTATTAGTGCTATCAAAGAAGGGCGAAACAGTGCTATAGACGCGGTGAAAGCTGCATACTGGACCGGCGCCGGTATCTGCGCGCACGAATCTGCGATGAAGAGCGGGGAAAAAATACGAATCCCCGATTTCCAGGCTTATTACGACAGTTTATAGGGACCGCGGAAGCAGATCTCTGTCGATCCTGGTTTGGAGCTGGATAATACGGTTGTAAACAACCGGATAAAAATATGGAGGTAAAGAGATGAGAAAATTTTTTGCCCTTTTTGTAGTCTTGGCCATACTTTCCGCATCGGTGTTTGCGGGGGGAAGCAGTCAGCAGCCGCAACAGCCGGCTTCCGGCGGCCAGGCCGCAGCGCCCGCGGCACCGGCCAAGGTACAGATCCGCGCCTCGTACTGGGGTGATACAAAGCGTTTTGACCTCTACGATCAAATTATTAAAGAATTTGAAAAAGTTCATACGAATGTAACTGTAATCCGGGAACCAGTAAGCTGGAATGATTACTGGGATAAACTTTCAGTACAGGCTGCAGGCGGCAATGCCACTGATTTTTTGTGTATGCATCCCCAATATGTGGCGGATTATGTTTCCAAAGGCGTCATGGAACCTCTGGATAAATACGTTGCCGACAAAACAATTTCCCTGGATGGCTGGTCCCAGGGTGTTATTGATACGGGCAAATTTGACGGCAAGATCTACATGCTGGCCATGGGCGTTGTTTACTCCTCCGCATTTGTTAATACCGGCGTTATCAAACAGCTCGGCTTAACTCCGCCGGCATTCGAGTGGAGCTGGGACGAAGCAAGAGCTTTGGGCTTGCAGGTCAGGAAAGCAGCTGACACGCAGAATAAGAA
>WQUS01000261.1 GCA_009781965.1 Bacillota bacterium
GAGATGTATCTCCGTTATGTGCGTCTGAGTTATTTAGAATCACCCAAGAGGCGGAGACTATCGCCGTACACTATGGTCTATCATTGGGACCTAATTGTATTCCCTGTCAAAACAATACTTTGAATATTCTTAAGCGGGGGGAGGCGGAAATTTCCATATGAATCAGATATTATGTAGCTTAAACAAAAAGATTCAATCAGCTACAATTGTAAACGACGTCAAACCTTGTACATTATGGCAAAATGGTTCGTTTGTACATATCTCTTTAAGTAGCCCTGGATGCGCCTTCCGTAAAGCTGGTTCTTGCACAATGTGTGATTACGGATGCGGGAAAAGTATACCCACAACTCAATTGAAAGAAATTCTGGATGCCGCATTTTCCTCTGCCATTATGCCTGTTAAGGAATTATTAATCGGTACGTGTGGGAGTATTTTGGATAAAAATGAAATCATGCCGGAATTGTTCCGCGCGGTATTGGATTATATCAAGCCGATGAGGATCAAAACCCTGATTTTCGAAACTCATTATACGACTATAACCCAAGATGCGTTGAGAGAGCTGAAATCGGAACTTGGCAGTTATTGTGAGGAGATCGTTATCGAAATGGGATTAGAGTCAAGCGATAATTTTGTTCTCGCTAATTGCTGGAACAAATCAATTAACCTTTCGCAATTAGAAGAAACCGTCCGGTTAATTAAAGGTTTTGGATTTGGCGTGGTTTTAAATGTGATGTCCGGCGCACCTTTCTTAACCCCTGCTCAACAGTTTAACGATACACTTGAGGCGGTCAAATATGCAGTAAGGATTGGAGCGGATAGGACTGATATTTTTCCAGTCAATATTAAAAAGAACACCGTGATAGGGTATTTGTATGGTATCGGCAAATATACTCGTCCGTCTCTTTGGATGTTAGCAGAGATCTTAAGAACAATTACGGATGA
The DNA here is from genome assembly GCA_009781965.1 of Bacillota bacterium. GTDB lineage: Bacteria > Bacillota > Desulfotomaculia > Desulfotomaculales > Desulfallaceae > BRH-c8a. The sequence continues at coordinate 943 of WQUS01000261.1, forward strand.
TTGTTTAGGAAAGATTGAGTTTTCTTGGTTTGGCGACAGGCAGAAAAATGGTGTTGCTGTAGATGCCATTCCCCCGGCGTCCTGTGATATATGTTCACTTAAATTGCATCAGCTTTTAGAAATGGTTATGGGTACATTTGATGCAAAGAAACGGCGAAGCATAATTGATAGTTTTTTTGTTGGCCAACCAAGACATTGTAACTGCTATGCTACTTTTTTGGATTCTTTATCTTATGAAGATTTGTACTGTGAAAGTAATGTGTTTTCTAAAATTAATGAGCTTGTAAAGGAATTATTGTGATTATGAAAATAAAGATCAGTTTTGGATTAAACGAGATTCTCGTATACTTCCTGTTGTTGTTAAGCTTGGGCTGTACGTTTTATAAGTTCAACTCAACTGATAACTTTGATTTTTCCAGTTTATGTGCCATATTGACTGCCGCTATCGTTGCTCTACTTGGCGTTGCGATAACCAGTTATATCTTCTTGCACACTGAATTGCAGAGCCGAAAAAAAAATAATTCTTATATGAAGAAGACGATAGACAGTCTTCTTGTGAATAACAGAAAGAATTTAGTGTTCAACTGTATGCTTGGTCTATTTGCTCTTGTCGTACTTATAACTTCTTATGAGTTCAATTCTTTTAGCCGGGGATTCTTGTTAGCCATTATGACTGTTTCCTATGTCAGTATAGCGAGACTTATATTGTTTGATATATCCATGATTAATCATAATCAATCTCTGTTAAAGGAAGCTTTGGCGGAGTTAAAAAAAATGGAGGAAAATAAAGCCGAATATTTTATCCCCAATAATATAACGTTTACGTCGAAAGTTATAAATAACTTAGAATATTCTGGTTTTCTAAAAGAAGTGGTTGATATACAAAAAATCATTGAAAAACTCATTCAAAATCATTCTAAACAAATCGCCGGGATTCCTGAAAGTCGTTATTTATCCGCAATTTTGTTGACAAAAGGAGTAGATGAAACGCTGACTGAAAGACTGGCTAATCAATATGATTGGCTTTTCGATTACCGTAATTTGCTGTTGGTCATATCAGAAATATTGAACGACAAAGATGAAACCCAGGAAGTTTGTATTCCAGATACATTACCTAAAATGATTGAAGATAGCCTTGCTCAAAAATTTCTTTCTGATGAATTATTAACGGATATCAGCTTAAGTGCAAAAGAGTTCAGCGAGGCAAACTTTACTGGTACTTCTTTCGGGGGTTCTTTGCTGTCCTCTGTTACTTTCAACAATGCTAATCTTTCAAACGCATCCTTTGAAAATTGTCAATTGACAGATATGAAAGTTATTGGAGCGTGTCCTGTTGATGGTGTTAATTTTTACAGATCAATAATCCAAGCCGATTTTGAAGAAAGACTTAAGTTTTTGTATTGCAATTTCTCAGAAGCTGATTTCAGTAAACAAAGAGAACTTAAGAAGTTAACGCTGGATTTTTCAACATTTAGACGGGCGAATTTTATCGGACAAATCGGGGCTCTTGTGATAGTCGATTGTCAAATGAAGTCAGTTGTAGGTTCATCCGCTAAATTTACAAACGCAAAAATTACTGGCACAAAGTTTGATTCATCTGATTTTAGTGATGCAGAGTTTGGCAACGCAATTATCAGTGGCTGCAATTTGCAGCGAACTAATCTTGCTGGTACTAATTTTTATTATGCGATAATAGAATCTTCCAATTTGAATAATGCGCGGCTTGAAAATGCAAGATTCATACAAACAAAACTTGACGGCATTAAGCTTGATAGTGCTTACGGAAATAACATTAGCTTTCGCGATTGTGCGATCAGTGGGAGTCCATCCTCTTTTGACAACGCCATATTTACAAAAGCTGATTTTTCAAATGCATGTATTGAAACAGCTTCTTTTATTGGGGTCACTTTCACCAATAGCATATTCATTCAAACTACTGCGACCAAGGGAACGTCTTTTGCTAACTGCATTTTTATTGGCGTACAATTTTCGGACAAGCCCAACTCTCCTTCTGGCGGATATTTCGATTGTGACTTTTCCGAATCAATTTTTGATGATTCCATTATTGATGGGGTGCGTTTCTGTAAATGCACCTTTACCAATTCCACTTTCAAGGGAGCTATCCTTAAGAATGTAGATTTCTGCAGCTCTGTTGGTTTGAAACCTGATATGTTTGACAGTGTTGCTTCAATTGACACTTATACACGTGAAAAACTGTCTGCTTGCGGGTGCGTTATCCATGAAAGGCAAGTAACTCTGCAAAATCAAGTATCAAAAGAGAACCAAGCAGTAGCACAGGTAATTTCCGAACGTCACAGTACCCGTAATTTTAAGCCTGATGTAACATTGGATAAGCCTATGTTGGAATCTCTAATCAATGCTGCTCGAAAAGCGCCATCCGCTAAAAACAGACAACCGTGGAAGTTTCGCATTATCAATGACCGGTTGAAAATCATTGAGTTGGCTGACAAAATGACTGAAATAAATTATGATGGCAGCGGAAATATTCTTATGGATCCAAATTCGATATCATCACTTAGAAACGCATCTGCTGTGGTATTTGTCTTGTACGATAAAGACAATGATAAACAGCATGAAATGCCGGATTATCAATCCATTGGCGCTTGCATTGAAAACCTGATTATTCAAGCGACCGCACAACATATTGACTCCCTTTGGATGTGTGATCCGCTGAGCATGCATGATATGCTTAAAAGTTTCCTTAACTTACCGTTGGATTTTGTTGCTGTTGTCTTGCTTGGTAAACAGGAAGAGGTCGGAGGTGTAAGCAAAAAGAATTTGGAGGATATTTGCATTTGGGATTAGCTTAATATTTATTGTGTTGCATCCTTATTTTTGGCTCTATTTGCGCCGCGTTAACCAAGTTACCGCCGGCCCCGCCGGTCTTGTTATAGTGTACCTGGTGATCCAGCAAATTGACGCTGCTTTGATCAGCCCCAGGGTGCTCGGTAAACGGGTGGGCCTGCACCCGTTGTTTGTTATCCTGGCCCTTCTGGCCGGCGCTCAGCTTTACGGCTTTACCGGACTGATTCTGTCCGTGCCGCTGCTCGCTGTCCTGCGGGCCATTTTTATCTTTGTCAGCCGTAAGCTTCTGCCGGAGGAGCGTTAGGGTAAATAATAATTTTAATTGTCTTAACAAATAAAATATTCTAATATATAATGTAACTGGTTAATAATAAAAAATAAACCTTTTTGAAAGGAGACCTGAATTATGCAAGGTGGTTATACAGGCAAAGTGCTGCGGGTTAATCTTACGGCCAAGACAACAGCGATTGAGGACCTCCCTGAAGAGATAGCGGTTAACTATATCGGAGGCGCCGGATTTGGGCTGCGTTATCTGCTCAATGAGGTTGATCCTAAAACCGACCCCTTGGGACCGGGCAATAAACTGATTGTTTCCACCGGTCCATTAGCCGGTACGGAGGCGCCCTGCGCCAGCAGAATGATGTTTACGGCAAAATCACCGGCCACCGGCGCCGTGGCTATGTCTACTACCGGCGGCTACTTCCCGGCGGAGATGAAATTTGCCGGTTTTGATGTTTTGATTATTGAAGGTAAAGCCGAGGAGCCGGCATACTTATGGATCAAGGACGGCGTGGCGTCTGTCAGAAACGCGAAAGAACTTTGGGGGACGACAACTTTTGATTGCGAACACCTGCTCAAGGAGAAATTAGGCGATCAGAATGTGCGGGTCGCCTGTATCGGCCAAGCCGGTGAAAAGCTCAGTTTGATGGCGTCAATCATCAACGAGAAACACGCTGCCGGACGCAAGGGATTAGGGGCGGTAATGGGCTCCAAAAACCTGAAAGCCATTGTTGTGCGCGGCTCAAACCCGGTCAAAATAGCCAATCAGGAAATGTTTGACCAAGCCCGGGCGAGGATGTTGCAAGCCATGAAAGAAAGTCCGGTGCTGTTCCCGGAGTTTGCCAAGCTGGGCACCCCGATGGTGGTTGAAGCAACCAGCGCGGCCGGGATCTTCCCCCTGAAGAATTTCGCCGCCACAGGCGAACATGATTTTGTACCCGGTTTGGGAGTGGAAGCCAGTTTAGCCCGTAAAATCACCAAGGAATATTGCTATAAATGTCCGGTCGGCTGCTCCCAGGTCAAAGTAGCGCAAAGCGCGCCTTTCACCGGCAGCATGTCGGTGCCGGAGTATGAAACCTATTACAGCTTTGGCGGCACGACGATGGTTGACAATGTGGACGCCGTCATCGCCGCCGATCGGCTGTGCGACGAATTTGGCATTGATACCATGTCGGTAGGCGCCACTATCGCCTTCGCCATGGAACTTAGAGAAAAGGGTATCTTGACCCAAGAGGATACCGACGGCGTTGATCTTTCCTTTGGCAACGCCGAGGCGATGGTGACCTTTGTGAAAAAAATAGCCTTAAGACAAGGATTTGGCGACATTCTGGCCGACGGAGTCAGGAAAGCCGCCCAAAAGATCGGTAAGGGTTCGGAAAAATATGCCCTCCATGTGAAAGGGCTGGAACTGCCGGCTTATGATGTGCGCGGCGCCAAAGCGCACGGGCTCAATTACGCCACCTCTTATACCGGCGCCGATCACAACCGGGGCTACGCTTTCCAAGAGATTTTCTCCATCCCGGTGCCCTATGAGGTGGACCGTTTCGCCGCTGCCGGGAAAGGCAAGCTGACCAAGTGGAACCAGGATACCAGATCTGTCTGTACCGATTGCGCTCCGATGTGCGGATTTCTGCTGGACATGGCTCTACCAGCCATCTGCAAGGAAAACACAGCCGATTTGGTAAGCGCGGCTACCGGTTTGCACTTCACGCCGGAAGATGTCTATAGAGTGGGGGAACGCTGCAACAACACCGCCAAGCTGTTTAATGTGCGGGCCGGTTTCACAAGGACCGACGATGATTTGCCGGCGCGTCTCAAAACCGAACCCCTGAAAGAAGGCGGCGCCAAAGGCGCGATTATTCCCCAGGCGGAATTGGACCTGATGTTGGACGAGTATTATGCGGCCCGGGGCTGGACGAAAGACGGTGTGCCAACGGAAGACAAGCTGAAAGAACTGGGCTTAATGTGATCCGCTAAGTCCGCCGTCGCATAAGTGCAGCGCTAAATAGCGACATGCAGTTGCCTGTAGATAGTTTTATCGGCGACTGCTTAGGCGGCAAATACCGTTTGCACCAAAACCATATATAATACGGTTCCGCCAAGGATGCTTATAAGTAAATTGTGTTTCCACTTCTGGACGGTAACGACGAAGAGGATGGCTATCCCTTCCGGCAAACCATAGGGAAATGAGGTTATGACGACCGACTTTAAGGAATACACAATCAACATACCCATCACCGCAAAGGGCAGCACACTGCCCATGTATTTTACGTATGGAGGTACAGTTTTACCTTTAGAGAATAAAAAAAACGGGGCGGCGCGGAGTAAAAAAGTAAAGACAGCTATCGCCGCAATGCTAATGATGGCCTGAATCACTGTCATCAGACTGCCCTCCTAACCATGGCGCTAACAAGGATAAAAAGATCAGTTGCAGGACCATGGAAATGATAATAAAACTTTTCTGACCAAATAGTAAAAGGGCGAGCAAAGTAAAAGCGATGCCGGCCAAAGCGGGAAGATGGTTTTTCCCGCTTTTTTCCCATTGCTCCACGAAAATGACCACAAATAACGCCGTTAACACAAAGTCTATGCCCTTGGTGTTAAACGTGAGCAGGGAACCGATCACGGAACCCAAAAGAGACCCGGTAATCCAATAGGATTGGTTAAGCAGGGAAATAAAAAAATAAAACCAGTTTTTCTCTATCCCTTCCGGCGGCGTGATCCCGCAGACCAGGGAGTAGGTTTCATCGGTCAGTGAAAAAATCATATACAGCTTCTTTTTACCCATGTCCTTGTACTTGTCAAGCACAGATAAGCCGTAAAACAAATGCCGGGCGTTAACCGACAAGGTTAAAAAAATGACTCCCGGCAAGTTGAAAGGACCGGCGAGAATCGCAATCGCGACAAATTGCATGGCGCCGGCGTAAATGACGGTACTCATCAGTAAAGCCCACAGGAAATGATAACCGATGCCGTTCAGTAATATGCCAAAGGAAAAGCCCAGAAACAGATAACCGGTTAAGACAGGTAGTGTATAAGGAAATGCCGCTTTAAGCGCCTCCTGTTTCATCATTAGATCTCTCAAAATAGATCCCTCAAAATTCCTCAAAATATTTTTGGTTTAGCGTTAATTACTCATTATATATGGTTTCTAAACGGCAGGGAAGTCTAATTTAGTGGTTGTATAATTAATCAAAAAAATTGCAAGAATTTGAGTACTATGTTAAACTGTTTTTAAAAAAGCAGGAAATGGCGGCGCTTTTATTCCGTCGCTGTTTCCCGTCTTAAAAACTAAGTAAAGGAGACTCGAAATGAAAAAATTTCTGTCAATTGTTGTTGTACTGATTGCTATGATTGGTGTACTGTCAGGCTGCGGAAGCAGCAATAACAGTGCCGGTACCAACCAGCCGGCTGGGAGCAAAACATCTGCCGCGGGATCATCCAATACTTTCAAGATTGGCGGAACGGCTCCGCTGACCGGCAGCACGGCTATTTACGGCGTCGCCGTTAAGCAGGGCGCCGAGCTGGCCGTAGCGGAGGTCAACGCCAAAGGCGGCATTCAATTTGAGCTAAATTACCAAGACGATCAGCAAGTTGCCGAAACGGCTGCCAATGCCTATAACACCTTGAAAGACTGGGGCATGCAAATATTCCTTAGTTCCGTTACCAGCAGCCCAGGCGTGGCTACCAGTGCGCTGGCGGCGAAAGATCATGTTTTCGGTCTCACTCCTTCCGCTTCATCTACTGACGTTACGAAAGGCTACAATAACATCTTCCAGATGTGTTTTGCCGATCCGAACCAGGGTACCGCATCGGCCCAGTACATGTCCAAAAACAAGCTGGGTACAAAAATTGCCGTCATCTATCGGAACGACGATGTTTATTCCACCGGTATTTACAATACCTTTAAAGCCGAGGCGGAGAAACTGGGTTTGAATATCGTTTCCACCACCACCTTTACGGACAGCAGTTCAAACGATTTCTCCGTTCAGATCAAGGATGCCCAATCCAAAGGCGCCGATCTGATTTTCCTGCCCATCTATTATACCCCGGCCTCTCTTATTTTTGCCCAGGCCGCTGCGATCAACTATAAACCGAAATATTTCGGCGTGGACGGCATGGACGGGATCTTAACGCTGGAAGGCTTTGACAAGAACCTGGCCGAAGGGGTAATGCTGCTGACGCCATTTAGCGCCGACGCTAAAGATCAGCTGACGGCGGACTTTGTCAGCAATTATAAGCAAAAGTACGGCCAAATTCCCAATCAGTTCGCGGCGGACGGTTACGATTGCATTTACGCTATCTATGATGCCATCCAGGCTTCGCATGGCGCCATCACTCCCACGATGAAGGCCAGCGATATCGCCGACCAACTAATTGCCGAATTTGCCGGCGGCTTTACTTTCAGCGGGGTAACCGGGGCTAATATGACCTGGAACGCCAACGGACAGGTTTCCAAGGAGCCCAAGGCGGTTGTGATCCAGAACGGCGTCTATGTGGGAATGAATTAATATAGGGGGATTGGCATGGTCTTTTTATTCCATCTGATTAGCGGACTAAGCTTGGGCAGTATTTACGCCATCATTGCGCTGGGTTATACGATGGTTTACGGCATTGCCAAGATGTTGAATTTTGCCCACGGGGACGTAATTATGGTTGGCGGTTATATCAGCTTCTTCGCTTCGTCAGCATGGGGCCTTCCCCCGGTTGTAAGCCTGTTTCTGGCGATTATAGTTTGTATTGTGTTGGGCGTTACCATTGAGCGGCTGGCCTATAAACCGCTGCGTCACGCCACATCACTGGCGGTTCTGATCACAGCCATCGGGGTTAGTTATCTTTTACAAAATGCGGCTCAGCTGCTTTGGACCTCCAACCCCAAAGTGTTCACCTCCATTGTGGGGTTTACGCATTTTGCGCCTTTGGGCGGTAAACTGGATATTTCGCTGATCGCCATTGTTACAGTGGCGGTCAGCGCCGTCATTATGGCTCTGTTGACCTGGTTTACCGGCCAAACAAAGATTGGTAAAGCTATGCGCGCCTGTTCGGAAGACAGGGGCGCCTCTCAGCTTATGGGCATCAATGTGGATTTTACCATTTCCGTTACCTTTGCTATTGGCGCTGCTCTGGCTGCTGTGGCGGGGGTGCTGATGTGTTCCATGTATCCCACCCTAACGCCGACCACCGGCGCCATGCCCGGTATCAAGGCCTTTACCGCGGCGGTTTTCGGCGGCATCGGCTCTATTCCGGGTGCGATGCTGGGTGGCGTTCTGTTGGGGATCATTGAGATTTTCGCTAAAGCGTACATATCCACCCAACTATCAGACACCATCGTTTTTGTGGTGTTGATTTTGGTCCTGCTGGTAAAGCCCACCGGGCTGCTGGGCCGCAAAATTACAGAAAAAGTGTAGTGGCGTACATGAAGATCAAAAACTGGAGTACAACTGCGCAAAATAACTTGCTGACTTACTTGCTGGTGATTGTAGGCTATGTGGCGGTTCAGGTTCTGCTGAGCGGGGGCAAAATTAACGCTTCCATGGCGGGACTGCTGGTACCTGTTTGCGCCTATGTGGTGATGGCTCTTTCGCTGAATTTGACCGTCGGCGTAATGGGTGAGCTGAGTTTGGGCCATGCTGGCTTTATGAGCGTCGGTGCGTTTTCCGGGGCCGTGGTTTGTATTTCTTTAGGCGGCCTGGTGGACAACGACATTCTGCGACTGGTGATAGCCATGATTATCGGAGCGGTTTGCGCCGGTGCGGCCGGTTTGCTGATTGGAATCCCTGTCTTGCGCTTGAAAGGGGATTACCTGGCTATTGTTACCTTGGCCTTCGGCCAGATTATTATGAACATTCTCACCTGCCTGTACGTAGGGAAAGACAGCCACGGACTGCACGTTGGCTTTCTGCTGAGCGGCATTGACGCTTTGCATATGGAACCGGACGCCCAAGCGATTATTCAGGGACCGATGGGGATCAGCAATATTCCCATGATCTCCACCTTTACCGTTGGTTTTGTGCTGATTCTGATTACCCTGTTTATTATTTTAAATCTGGTGCACAGCCGTGCGGGACGGGCTATTATGGCTCTGCGGGATAACCGTATTGCCGCCGAAAGCGTGGGCATTCCCGCCGCTCGTTATAAATTAATGGCTTTTGTCCTTTCCGCCGCTTTAGCCGGCGCGGCAGGCACACTGTACGTGATGAATTATTCCACCGTGGTGACGACGAGGTTTGACTATAACACCTCGATTTTAATTTTGGTTTTTGTCGTTTTGGGCGGGCTGGGCAATATGTGGGGCTCTATCCTGGCGGCGGTACTGCTGACAGTCCTGCCCCAGCTTTTGCGCCAGTTTAACGATTACCGCATGTTGCTTTATGCGATTATTCTGATTCTGGTCATGTTGGCCACAAAT
>WQUS01000262.1 GCA_009781965.1 Bacillota bacterium
TTTTTGGTAGCGCACGGCATTGTGGTTTTTCTTAAACCACTCCAAACCCATATCATCACCGTAGATACTTTTTGCCATCCGGTCAATACATTCCAAATGAGTATACTTACGCCCCGGTTCCAGATAATATTCCGGCTTCAAAAACATGGTGAAATTCAATAAGCCGTTAAATTCATTCAAACAGCCGCAGCGCTCTGAGATATCGGTGAGGATATCGTGGCCGTCCCTGGTATCGTAAAGGGGCTCCACCACCGGCATGCGCAGGGTGTGACCGGTTACTTCCGGCGGCTCGCAAAGGGTCAGCATGGTGGACTCCAGGTAATCGTGGTCGGGCAGAATAATATCCGCCCATTCGGTTGATTCGTTGGGTAAAATATCAATACCGACGATGAAGTCCAGGGACTTGAATACTTCCAGCACTTTAGGAAAACCGTTAATGTTTTTCAACGGATTGGAATGGAAAATCAGCGCTGCTTCAGGTTTGAAATCAAAGCCCCATTCTTCCGGATGCAAAATGTTATGACAGACCAGGTGTCCCGGATCCAATCCAATGGGGAAATATTCCATCATTTGTAAAGTTTGTGGCGGATAACTGAATGGTACCTCGGGGTGCAAAATATGTGCCTGCGGTTTGAGCATCCCATCTTCGCCAGGCTCGACAAACAGCAGCCGGTGATCCAGGCCCACTCCCAAGTGCCCGCCGGGGATATCAATATTGCCAACTAACATGTTCATTAATTGCATCGCGGCATGGTCAAGAGTGCCGTCAAAATGTCCGATGGCCCCCCGGTAATAGTTTACCGCCGCCGGACGATAGGGGTATTCCTTGCCTTCGATCATGATGGTACTGCCAATATGGGCCGCTTCAATAAACTCATTGGCGATCCGTCTCATTGTCTCCGGGGAGACATCGCAGATTTTAGACATGCGCTCCGGAGTATGATCCTTCAGCGTATCTTTCATGACTTGGAAGGCGGGCCGCACGGCTACGTCGCCAACTTTATAATTTCCTTCCAAGGTAAAATCCTTGATGGTGGGATCATCGTATGTCTTAGCTTTGTTATCCACACCGTCCCAAACCATGGTCTTGTTTGTTGCCGGGTCGCGGTAATAACGGCCGTTTGGCTGAATCAGATAGGGAGCGTTGGTGTGTTTTTTGAGAAACGGCGCGTCATACTCGTTTATTTCAAAGAGAATTACGTTTACCATGCCCAGCACAAAGGCGCGGTCGGTGCCCGGGATGGTGGGTATCCACTCGTCTGCTTTGGCGCAGTAAGAGGCCATGCGGGGGTCAACCCCAATAAATTTCATGCCGCGGTTCAGCCTGGCGTCAGCCATGCGTTTAATAGATCCGGTTACATGCAGGTGGGAGGAGAAACCGTCGCCGCCGCCGATTTGGATCCAGTAGTTACAGTATCTGTAGTCATTTACCGCCGCAAAAGCGCCGTCAATGACGCCGCAGACCGGGTGGTAGGCAGCCCCGCAAAACTGGCCCACGGTGGTAAAAGAATGTCCGGTGCCAAAGGTGGAGCCCCAGCCCCAAAGGTGAATGCGCTGAAAATCATTGATCGCTACCAGCAGTTTGCGCGGATCTTCGTCACGGATTTTTTTCAACCGTTTGCCAACTATATCCAGGGCTTCTTCCCAGGAGATCGGCTCCCACTTAGGATCTACTCCGGGCCCTTTCTCGGGGTTTGTGCGTTTGACCGGCGTTTTAATCCGGTTGGGATCATAGTGGCGCATGATCCCCGCCAGCCCCTTGGCGCAGAGTTTGCCATTGTTGTTTACATTATCCGGGTCGCCCTCAATTTTTAATACTACGCCGTCTTTAACATGAACTCTGATGCCACAACCATGCAGGCACATTTTACAGGCGCTTCTAACCCATTCGTCCCGGGGCTGTGAAGCAACAGCTGCTTTCGCCATTCTAATCCTCCTTATCGTAATCTTAATCTTAATCTAAATCTTAATCTAAATCTTAATTGTTTGAATTTTTTTATGCTAAACCAGAAAAAACCAGCGTCAAAATGATGACGCTAAAGCAAAGAATTAATTATAACCATTAATCAATGGAACGCTTGATGAACCGGCCTTGACTTTGTCCCACCAACTGCCCGTCTTTGACCACCAGTTTGCCATTCTTGATCGTCATTACCGGCCAGCCCTTGAGTACCTCGCCGTCGTACAAAGAGAAATCTCCGGCGGAAGCCAGGTTTTTATGGTCTACCGTAACTGCTTTATCCAGGTCGACCACTACCAGGTCGGCGTCGCTGCCCGGGGCGATGGTGCCTTTTTGCGGGTAAATGCCAAAAATTTTGGCCGGGTTTTGGCTCATCCGCTCGGCTACGTTCAAGAGACCGAGGCCTCTTTGATTAACGCCGTGATGCAGAACTACCGGCAGGTGCGTACCAAGGGCCGGGTAACCGGGCATGGCTTCCCACATGCCTTTTTCCGCCTGTTTTACAGCCAGGGTCATGGTAACGTTATCGGTGCCGATGGTATCAATAACGCCGTCTGCTACTGCCTGCCAGAGGGCGTTTACGCTGGCCTCTTCCCGGAAGGGCGGCGTCATTTTAGCCAGCAGGCCTTTGTCGCTGTACTTGGTGACGGAAAGATAGGGTGAAGTGGTTTCCGCGAATATTTTGCTGTTGTTCGGTTTAATCTCTCTCAGGGCCTGGACGCTTTCGGCGGTGGACATATGCACAAAATAAAGACGGTTGCCGGCCAATCCGGCTAAGTAGGAAGCCCGGCGTACCGCTTCTTCTTCGGAGTAGTTAGGCTGAGTATCAGTTATGTCGGCCAGTGTTCCGTTAGCATGGGTGCTTCTTACTTCGGCGGTGCGGACAGCGTTAATGGTCGCGTTTTCGGCGTGCACGCAAATAGTTATTTTGTCGCCAAGCTTAGCGGCGATTTCGAAGGTGTTTAAAAGAAAACCGTCATCCACATCGGGGATCAGTCCCGGTATTCCGCACATATACTGTTTGAAAGAGGTGATGCCTAATTTCTCAATTAAATCAGGTATTTGCTGCCTTTGTTCCGGCGTAAAGATGGCCAGGTGGAAAAAGATATCGGTGCTTACTTTCCCTTCCGTCATGGCGATGACATCACCAAAGCCAGGATAGTAGAGATCCGCGCCGCCCATAAAGCAGCCCACCGTAGTTACTCCGCCAATGAGGGCGGAACGGGTTTCCGTCTCCATTTCCGAGGCTAAATCGCCAAATATCCCCAAATGGATATGCGGGTCGATAATGCCGGGCATTACATATTTGCCGGAAGCGTCAATTTCCTCGCGACCGGTAAAGCCGCTGCCCAGGGCGATTATTTTACCTCCTTCAATGGCCACATCTGTTTCATAGATGCCGTTGCCTGGAATTACTACTTTACCGCCTTTAATTACTAAATCGGCATTAGCCATTTTATTAACCTCCTTTGTTGGTAATTAGTGTTGTTAATTGACATTGTTGTTCATATTGGCTATTAAGTTGATTATTGAATGGTGCAGCGACTCTTTGCAACAAACACCGCCTATAAAATTAACACCCCCCGGCGAACGGCTGACTTTGAGTGAATAATAAGAATAAACCAAGCAATTCCTGTTCCAGACGCATGAAAATGAGAATCAATAATGGCGAGACGGCTAAAAGAGTATTTCACCAGCAATTATTCATGGTTTAGCGGACATCCCAATAAATGCTAAACACTTGCCGCAGCGCAAAGCGGTACAAAAACTTACCACTAAGCAGGGGGACAAATAGCATTTAGGCCATTTTCCCGCGGGAACAGCGGTACTAAAATGTACCACCATTCCAATGCCGTGATCATAAGTTGTATTTTTGCACCTTGCGAATGACGGTGGGATGAGTTACACCAAGCATTTTGGCAGCTTTTCTGGTGCTGCCGGCTAATTGCAAAGCTTTAGTGATCAGTTGTTTTTCCAGGA
>WQUS01000263.1 GCA_009781965.1 Bacillota bacterium
CAGTTCGTCTTCGCCTTCCGCGGCTGCTTCCACCAATTTTTCACGGTATTCCTCCAGCTGCCCTTCCAGGTCCCCGGGCAAGGGAATTTCTTTGGGCTGACCGGCTTTGTCGAACTCGTATGCTTTCCGGTTCAGTACATCCACCAGGCCTTTGAAATCAAGGCCTTCACCGATGGGGAAATTAATGGGGACAAAGTTGTTTTTTAATTTGCCGTTCATCTCGTCCAGCAGCTTGCCGAAGCTGGCGTTTTCCCGGTCCATTTTGTTAATAAAAGCAACCCTCGGCAGTTCGGCTTTTTGAGCGTATTTCCAAAAGAGCTCGTGCTGCACCTGAACGCCGTCCACGGCGGAAAAAACAAACAGGCTGGCGTCAATTACCCGCAGCGCGCCCTTTACTTCGCCCAAAAAGTCGGAAAAGCCCGGGGTGTCCAAAAGATTCAGCTTCACGCCGTTTGCTTCAACCGGTACCAAACTGGTATGTACCGTTGATTGGCGCTGGGCTTCCTCAGGGTGATAATCTGCAACGGTGGTGCCGTCTTCAACCCGGCCCAGCCGGTTGACTACGCCGGTGTTAAAAAGCATGGCTTCCACCAGGGATGTTTTTCCTACTCCGCCATGGCCCAAGATGCCGATGTTGCGGATTTGTTCAGTAGCGTAATTCTTCAAACTTCTTGCCTCCTTTTGTAAATAATGGTTTCCCTTCTAACTATTTTCTATACTTGGCCACAGCCAAGTTCGGCCGCAATCCGTATCACGCAAAAAAATAAACTGTGACTGCTCAGTGTTTGTTGATCCTCAAAGCCCGGGTGCGCAAAGCCGTTAACCGTAAGCGATTTCTCGGAGAGCATGAGCGCACGGTTAACGGCTTTGCGCGCCGCTCGATGCCGAACAGTAACGTGTGAACAGTAATGAACAGTAACAAGCAACTGGCTTAAGGCTCTATTTTCTACGCAGGGGATTGAAATCCCTGTTTTTATTTGCCTTTTATTTGTTTTTTATTTTCATACCCCTAACCGGCGGAACATAAATATATTAAAATTTGGAAACAGGTGGTAATAGACAGATGGCTGCGAATTCCTTTTTTCAGGGCGCGCTGGTGCTGCTGCTTGCCGGCTTGATTAACCGGGGCCTGGGTTTTTTGTATCAGATTGGGCTCATCCGGACCATTGGCCCCGAGGGCGTGGGCTTATTTAATACTGTTTTTCCGGTGTACATCATGTTACTGGTGTTGGCTACCGCCGGTATTCCCTTGGCGGTGGCCAAGCTGGTGGCCGAAGAATCGGCCCGGCAGAATCTGGCGGGCGCTTACCGGATCTTTAAGCTGTCTCTGTTGATGCTGGTGGGCGCCGGTTTGTTTTTTACCCTGCTGATGATTGCGGGCGCGCCTTATTTCAGGCATTATGTGCTGGCTAATCCGGCCGCTTACTACAGTTTTATCTGCCTCTCCCCCGGTATTTTCCTGGTTGCCGTTTGCTCGGCTTTCAGGGGGTTTTTTCAGGGTTTGCAGCAAATGACGCCCACGGCGGTTACTCAGACCCTGGAGCAAGTGGTCAGGGTGGCGGCCGGCTTGCTGATTGCCTATTATCTGTTGCCTTGGGGCATTGAGTATGCTTCCGCCGGTCTTTCGGCGGGCGTGGTGTTGGGGGAATTAGCCGGTCTGTTATTAATGCTGCGCCTGTACCGGCGGGACAAGCCGGCGCTGAGCGGTAAAGGAGAGCCCTTGTTGCAGCGGGCCGGTTTGGGGGATATTATCAGGCGGATGCTGAGTATGGCCATCCCGGTGACCTTGACCAGATTTGCGGCCACGCTGCTGATGTCCCTGGAGGCGCTGCTGATTCCCCACCGGCTGCAGGTTGCCGGTCTGTCGGTTCATCAGGCCACCGGTGCTTACGGTCAGTTTGTGGGCATTAGCGAGACCCTGCTGTTTATGCCCGCCGTGGTCACTATCGCTCTGACCACTGCTTTGGTGCCCGCCGTATCCGACGCGGTGGCCTTGGACAATCTGCGCCTGGCCCGGACCAGGATCTCCGATGCGATTAGGTTAACTATTCAGGTGGGCCTGCCGGCGGCGTTTATTTTTGCCGCTTTGGGGGACGAGCTGTGCGGGGTCCTTTTCGGCTATCCGGAGGCGGGGGCGGCTTTGCGCCTGATGGCGCCGGCCGGTTTATTCCTGTACCTGCAGCAGACCAGCACCGGAATTATCCAGGGGTTGGGCCGGGCCGAGCTGCCTTTTAAAAACTTAATCATTTCCTCCGTTCTGTGTTTGGCGGGGATCTACTGGCTGACCGGGCTGCCCCGGGCCGGCATCCTGGGGACCGCTTTTGCGGTGGGAGTCGGCTATCTGGTGCTGGCCTTGCTGAATCTGCGGGACATTAAAAAATTAACCGGGTATGTACCCGGTTTCCGGGACCAGATTTGGGCCCCGCTGTTTTCGTCCGCCGGCATGTTCGCCGCGGTGTGGTATTTAAAAGCCGCCCTCTGGCGGCATGGCCTGGGCGACGTGCAGATCTTACTGCTGACCATCAGCGCCGGGACGGCTGTTTACATTGGGCTGATGCTGCTCAGCGGCGGATTAAACGACCAGGACAGAGCCAAGTTTAAACAGGTGCTTAACTTTAGGCGCGGCCGGTTTTAATCCGGCAAACGCCGCAATAACCCGGTCAGCCTGGGGATTAGGTGGTAGGCGGTCAGGTCAAAATGCAGCGGGGTAACCGAAATATATTTATTTTTAATTGCTTCCGCGTCAAGATCAGCGTCCGCCGGAGAATTCTGCGGCGCCGAGTCTTGCGGTTCGCCGACCATCCAGTAATAAATACCGCCCCGGGGATCGGTGCGCTGCTGGAAAACATTGAAATAACGGCGGCTGCTCAAACGGGTAACCTTTACCCCTTGGGGCGGCTCGGACGGGACATTAATATTGA
Organism: Bacillota bacterium; assembly: GCA_009781965.1. Classification (GTDB taxonomy): domain Bacteria; phylum Bacillota; class Desulfotomaculia; order Desulfotomaculales; family Desulfallaceae; genus BRH-c8a. The sequence continues at coordinate 2,922 of WQUS01000263.1, forward strand.
TTAAAGTACATTCGGGCGCCGCGCCGTCGCCGGGAAGCAACGTTTTGGCTATCTTGGCCGCAAAACCGGCCGCATACCGGAAATCAGGGTTTTCATATTCGGTCACTGATATGGCCATCGAGGGGATGCCGTTGATCACCCCTTCAATGGCTGCCGATACGGTGCCCGAGTAAAGCACGTCGGTACCTAAATTGGCGCCCCGGTTGATGCCCGAGAAGACTAAATCGGGCGCTTTAGGCAGCAGGGCGCCGATGCCCAGTTTTACGCAGTCGGCCGGGGTGCCGTTCACCGACCATCCAGTCGAGCCGTCGGCCAAGGCTACCTTTTTGGGTCTTAAGGGTTTGTGGGTGGTAATACCGTGGCCGGTACCGCTCTTTTCCTGTTCCGGCGCCACCACATAAACTTCCGCATGGGGCTCAAGAGCTTGTTTGAGGGCCAGCAGCCCGGCGGCATGAATACCGTCGTCGTTACTGAGCAGGATTAACATTTGGTTCCTCCGCAGCAGTTAAGTTTCATAAATGGATATGGTTACAGTATTCTCCGCGCTGTTGCGGGTCATGCCGAACATCAGCCGTTTATTTTTCAGGCTTTTGTTCAGGAAATCAACTATTTTATACATTTCATCGTGGGAGGTAAATGATTTGATGGCGATTAACTCCAGTTTGCTTGCTTTTGTTTCTTCGTTTTCCAAAACATTTCTCCTCCGTTATTGGCTGATCAGGGCGAAAGCCTCGGCTCTGGTGGCCTCACTGCGCTGGAACTGTCCGCGCACAGCCGAAGTGACAGTTTTTGAGCCCGGTTTGCGCACGCCGCGGATGGTCATGCACATGTGTTCGGCCTCAATCACCACCAGTACCCCGTGGGGATTTAATTGTTTCATAATGGTATCCGCCACTTGCGAGGTTAGCCTTTCCTGCAGCTGTGGCCTCTTGGCAAAGCCCTCCACCACCCGGGCCAGTTTGGACAGGCCGGTGATCTTCCCTTTGCGGGGAATATATGCCACGTGGGCGTGGCCGT
>WQUS01000264.1 GCA_009781965.1 Bacillota bacterium
CGGCCACGGAGTGGGGCAGGTAAGCCGGGGGATTTTGTATCCTTTGCATGGCGGCGATTTTCTAACCGCGGCGGTGGCTGCTCATAGCCTGAAGTTAGGTGATATCGAGCCGGTTACTCCCTTGGAAGGTCCTTTGGACGTACTGGCTCAGGTATTGATTTCTATGACCGCTGTGGAAACCTGGTCTGTGGACGAGCTTTATGCCTTTCTCAAAACCAGCTATCCCTACCGCAACCTGCCCCGGAAAAGCTATGATCTGCTGCTGGAAATGCTGGCGGGACGCTACGCGGATACCCGCTTGCGGGAGCTGAGCCCCCGGATTGTATTGGACAAGCTGGAAGGCACGGTTAAAGCCCGTGACGGGGCGGCCCGTTTGGTATATCAGGGCGGCGGCACTATTCCCGACCGGGGCTATTATGACTTGCGCTTGATGGACAGCAAGGCTAAGATCGGCGAGCTGGACGAGGAATTTGTCTGGGAGCGGAGCCTGGGCGAAACCTTTATGCTGGGCTCCCGAATCTGGCGTATTATGTTGGTTACCCATAATGACGTGGAAGTGGTCCCCGGCGATCGGACCGTCAATATTATCCCTTTCTGGCGGTCGGAAGAACAAAACCGGGATTTTTACTATGCCGAAAAAATAGGTCTCTTTTTAGCAGCCGCCCAGGAGCACCATCTGGCCCCGGAGTGGTTCGCCGGGCAGCCGGCTTTTATCGATTGGTCGGCGGACGCCTTGCGGCAGCTGATTGAATTTCTCAAGCGGCAGCAGGAGGAGACGGGCCAGCCTTTACCCCATCGGCATCATATTTTAATTGAACATTTCACCGATCCCCTGAACACAGCTGACAGCAAGCAGGTGATTGTGCATACCCTGTGGGGCGGCCGGGTGAACCGCCCTTGGGCCATGGCTCTGGCCGCTGCTTGGGAGCGCAAGTTCGGCTATCCCCTGGAGACTTATGTCAGTAACAATTGCGTTCTGTTTATGTTGCCCCACAGTTTTGCCAGCCGGGATTTATTCTCCCTGGTAGCACCGCAAAATCTGGAGAGCCTTTTGCGGGGTAAATTGGAAAGCTCCGGTTTCTTCGGCGCTAAATTTCGGGAGAACGCGGGGCGGGCTTTGCTGCTGCCCAAGGCTAGTTTCAAAAAGCGCATGCCCCTGTGGCTTAACCGTCTGCGGGCGAAAAAACTAATGGCGGCGGTTACTCCTTACGCCGATTTCCCCATTATGCTGGAGACCTGGCGCACCTGTTTAAAGGATGAATTTGATTTGGAGACGGTCAGTATGTTGCTGGACGAAATCAACGACGGCCGGATCCGAATCAGCGAGGCGGTTACCCACCGGCCTTCACCCTTTGCCGCTGATGTGGTTTGGCGCCGCACCAATAAGTACATGTATGAAGATGACACCCCTTTTGAGGAACAGCAGTCCGGGTTGAGCAAGGAGTTGCTGCAAGAGCTGGTTTATACGCCTCATTTACGGCCTGCCATCCCGCTCTCTTTGGTGCGGGAGTTGGACGGCAAGCTCAAACGGACGGCCCCCGGTTACGCCCCTGCTGACGGGGAAGAACTGCTGCTCTGGCTCAAGGAACGGTTGTTTATTCCCGCCGCGGAAGCGGAGGAGCTTTGGGCTGCCATGGAGCGGGACTGGCGGCAAGAGGGGCAAGACGGGGATAAGCCGGACCGGAAGCAGCTTGAGCTTTCTCTGGCCGGGCAAGCGGCTTGGCTGCACCTGCCCGGGGCGGAACAGCCTGGCTTGTGCGCCCTGGAGATTCTGCCCCGGATCGCCGCTGTTTGGGAGATGGACTTCTCCCAGCTTGACCTGCGACCGCTGGCTACGACCCTGGAAGCAGGGAAGCAGCTGGCTGCCGGACTGGCCAAGGCCGCTGCTATTGGGGAGCGGGAGGGGGCGGGTGACTCCCTACGACCCGGAGCGCAAAACCGCCAGTATTATGCTGCCCTTGGGGAGCGGGAGGGGGCGGGTGACTCCGGGGCGTTAGAGAGCGACACTGCTCTTTTTGTGCACCAGTGGCTGACCTATTACGGCCCCGTGCCCCGGGATTTTGTCCAGCGGCGTTTGGGCTTGCTGGCGGAGACCTGCGGGTTGGCCCTGGCCACCTTGCTGGAAGAGGAAGATATCGTCGCTGATGTGCTCACCCAGGGCAGCGCCGAAACGGAGATTTGTGATCGGGAAAACCTGGAGCGTTTGCTGCTGATGGTCCGGCGGGCCAGCCGGCCGGTATTTAAGGCTTTGCCGGCGGCTCAGCTGCCCTTGTTTTTGGCTGCTTACCAGGGGTTGGTGGACAAGGGCTTAAATTTGGAGGATCTGCAAGTACGCCTGGAGCAGTTATTTGGCTATATTGGTCCGGCCGGACTGTGGGAGGAGGCCGTTTTGCCTGCCCGGATGGAGCCTTATTATAGTAGTTGGCTGGATAGCTTGCTGCAGACCAGTGACCTGATTTGGTTCGGCTGGGGCCGGAAGCGGACCGGTTTTTGCTTGGCCGAGGATTGGGAGCTGTTTCAGCCGGAAGGGGAAAGCCCGGGCGAGGCAGGTAAACCAAACGGGGCAAGTAAGGTAAGTGCAGCAGTTAAAGCAAGTAAGGCAGAGAAAGCGAGTAAAACAACCCAAGTAAGTGTGGCAAGTAAGGTAAATAAAATAGGTAAAGCAAGTGAAGCAGACGAAACGGGAGCCGCGGGTATGGCGGGCAAAGCAAGTGGAGCCAGCGAAGCGGGAGCAGCGACTATGGCGGACGAAGCAAGTGAAATAGGTAAATCGGTCTGGTCGGATACCACTAGGCTTGATGCGAAGACGGCGGGCGAAGCAAGTGAAGCCAGCGGAGCTGGAGCAGCGAGTATAGCAGGCAAAGCAAGTGGAACCGTCGGGGTTGCTGGGGCCCGGGCTCTTTTCCCGGATCCCTGGGGTAAATATGATTTCTTTGCTCTGAGCCGGCATACCGGTTTGCCCAGCGATATTTTAACCGATCGTTTATGGGCACATGTATGGCTGGGTCAGGTGACCAATGATAGTTTTGCCGTGTTGCGCAAGGGTATCCAAACCAAATTTACCCCTTTTCAAACCGAAGAGCGGCGCGGCTTCAATCGCCGTACAGGCTACAACCGCTGGTCCGCATCCCGTCCCCTGCAGGGCAACTGGCGTCTCTTGCCGGAACGGGAAGAGCGCGATCCTGTGGACCGGGAGGAGTTGAACAAGGACCGGATCCGTCAGCTTTTTGCCCGTTACGGCGTCCTTTTCCGGGAACTGCTGCAGCATGAGCTGCCGGACATGCAGTGGCGGCGGATTTTTCGTTCCCTGCGTCTGATGGAGTTTGCCGGAGAAATTTATGCCGGACATTTTTTCGAGCAAATCACCGGGCTGCAGTTTATCTCCCGGGAAGCCTACCGTTTTCTAAGCCGGGGATTGAACGAGGACGGTATCTATTGGCTGAACGCGGTTGATCCGGCGTCGCCCTGCGGGCTCAAGCTGCCCGGTCTGGATTCGGATCTGCCTGCCCGCCTGCCTACTAATTACATCGTATTGCACGGCGCCAGGCTCAAAGTAGTGGCCAAACGCAACGGCAAAGAACTGCTCATTAAAGCCGAGCCGGATGATCCGGCTTTACCGGAGTATTTTGCTTTTTGTAAAACCCTGTTAACCCGTGACTTCAATCCGCTGAAAAAGATCGTTGTGGAAACAGTCAACAACCGGCCGGTTTGGGAAGGCCCTTATAAAAAAGCATTGCTGGAGATTGGTTTTACCGTGGAGTATAAAAGTCTGGCGCTGAGACGGCAGTATTAGATTACCTTTGAAAACAATAACTGATTTGTTATCCAAACTTTATTTCTATAGTATTTCTTATATTCGGATTACTTTTTGTGCTATTTTCCCTATCAGCGGAATTGAGCGTTTTTTATCTTTAATAATCTGAAGCATTGCGTATAACGAATAAAATAGAATTATAATTTCTGAAATGATTATGAACAACAACAATGGGACAAGCCATCCAAGAAACAAGTCAGGGGAATCACCGGTTGTACTGCAATAAATAGTTACTATGGCGGCAAAAACAAAAATAACTATAATTAGATACAATGCCATTCCTGCAATAACAATGAGCCAGTAAAACAAAATAGACTTAAATTTCATTTTATTTTACCCCTTCTTTATATATTTTCTTTATATGTTTGGTATCAGGTATCAGTATCTGTTGATTGAAAAATACCTATAATATCACAGTATTCATTATCCGTAGTGTGGCGGCATCGGAAGTTTGAATGTCTTACAAAGCAAAAACACGTCGTGAATATCCTTTTCAGTAATAGCGTATCCCTGATGGTATTCAAGCTGCGCTTCTGCGGTCAGGCAGCAAACTTTAACATCACCGATCATACCGGTGCCGTTCAGTATAGCAGCAGGATAGCTTTCTCCGTCATAATAAATGTTTCCGGCTTCGCCGAACTCGAACAAATGCAGGTCAATGATATGTCCGTGTGAATCCTGCCAAACAGTGTGGTTAGCAGTGGAATAGTCCATTTTAGTTTCCCGGTAACCCTTTGAGACCATCATTTGTGTAAACGCCGCGCTGTTGATCTTTTTGATGAAAATATCAATATCGTTGTGTGACCGGGTCTGATGGCCGATAAGCGCGTCAACGCCCCAGCCGCCGTCAATCCATACATCAATGCCGATGCTCTTAATCGTTTTCAGCAAACCAACCACGTCTTGCTCGTTCATCATAGATTAACCCTCCTGATTAACTGTGTACCAGCGCCGAATTTTTCAGGGAGCGTCTACTGCCAAAAAATCCGGAGAAACATACTTCGTAAGCCAGACTCCATTTTCGGCTTGATAAAATTTTAATCCCTGTTCAAGCATGGCCGAAGTATCTATTTGCAAGATAACCGGGGCGCCATAACGCTTCCCGACAGAAATTGCCGTTTGTCTGTCCGCTGATAAATGTACATCTTCTGAAATTGCGTAACGCTTCTTATCATTTTCGGCCACAATTTTTTGGATCAGCGCAAGATCAATATTTTCCCCGGCGCGACGCGAGCCTTTAATCAACGCCTCAATCTCAGCCCAACCATCACTGTCAAGGTTCAAGCCAATCGCTTCGGGACGATGACGTAAGACATAACTTAAGAATTTGCTGACTCTGATATCGTTTTTGTTCAAATCTGCTGAACACAACCTTTCTTTTGAGTCTCAAAATTCACTAAGTTTAGATAGCGTTTTATATACCGGCCTATGGTATATTTTAGCACAGGTATAAGGCAACGGCAGTTACTTTTTTGTATATACAAAAGACTTGGTATATTTTGTTGTATAATGTTACCATAATTATCTGTTGTTCAGAAAAGAGGCGCAGAGGATGAGGAAGGACAGATCTGATTATCGCTTTGCACAGACAAAGCGCAGAAGAAAACCCTGGCTGATAGTATTGGCTATTATTGGCTTATGCATCACACTACTGTTAGTATTATATTTTCATGATACTCGCCGGAGTGATCTCCAGATCGGCAAGGAACTCGACAGTTACAAAGGGGTTGCGGTATACTATAACGGAATCAACGGCTCGCAATCGCACGGGAAAAGTTACAGCGACTCTGGTTATTATTACGGGTACAAATGGCAATGTGTCGAATATATTAAACGGTTATGTGGAGGTAATTCAACAAAACGTGTTCGGTAAAACCCGTGACCGATTCCCTTTGCGGATAGAAAACGGCCATTACTACATAGGCGTCACAAGCAAACCGGCCGGCTGGCTTAGACTCGAATAGTTTTGTTGTATGGGGCGGTATGATTTGGTACAGTAAAAGCAGACCATGCAAGAGGAGAATTCAACTGTTGAATGAGCGGAACGGAAGTTATTTAACTGACAATATCGACAAGATACATACCACCCCAATGGGCGCGGAGCGAATCAAGCGTCATCTAAACCTGCAAATAGATGACGTTGTTGCGTGGTGCAAAGAATTTGTCGCCGGAGCGGACGTTATCACCAGCCGGGGGAAGAACTGGTATGCCTACGGAAGGGGCGTAGTTTTAACCATAAACGCGCATAGCTTCACAGTGATTACGGCGCACCTGGACAAAGCAAAAATATGTACTACGCGTACTATGAGCCCATCGAGCCATGAACCCTTTCCGGAACGCCCCCAAAAGTTAGCTGCTATAGGTTGCTGCGGGATAGACTGCGGCTTATGCCCGAGGTTTCACACCGTGGGCAGTTCAAGATGTCCCGGCTGCGGGGGAGAGGGTTTTGAGAAGCTGCACCCATCCTGCTCCTTTAAGACCTGCTGCGCGGATAAGCATAGGTTGGAGGTTTGCGGTCAGTGCGGGGAGTACCCCTGTCCCAAATATGCGGACAGGGAAAAAATTGAACGGGATTCCTTTGTTACCCATAAGCGGATGTTCCACAATCTCGAACAAATTAAAAACCACGGCACTGACAGTTTTATAGCTCAACAAAAAATCCGCGTCGCCGTTCTCCAAGATCTGCTTGCGCATTACGACGACGGACGGAGCAAGGGTTTTTATTGTTTAGCCGCCGCGTTGCTCCCACCGGAGCAGCTAAAAGCCGCGATGACTGAGGCGGCGAATGAGGACGACAGAAAGAAAAAGGCGCAAAGATTAAGAGCGTCACTACAGAAATGCGCCGCATCGGCGGGCATGAAGCTGTCATTGAGCAAATGATCATTACTCCAGCTTATCCGTTCGGAAAATCTTAGTTGTTTTGCGTACCGCTCAATGCTGAATAGTAACGGAACAGCAACATTACGTTGCATAAAATGTTTATTTACATGCAAAAGACGTTGCATTTTATGTTTTGTGCTGCTAATGCCCGCTTGTGCGAACATTGCATACGCCAATTTTCTGTTTGGCTGTTGATACAGTTATTTACGGTTGCATTGGAGGGGAATGATATGGATACGAGGGAGTTAAATGAAGCCGGCCTGGCTGGGGTGATTGACCATACCTTGCTTAAACCCACGGCGGCCAGCGTGGATATTATAAAATTATGTTCCGAGGCGGTGGCTTATAATTTCGCGGCGGTGTGTATTAATCCCTGTTGGGTTTCCTTGGCTGCCGGGCAATTAGCAGGCTCAAATGTGGCGGTGTGCGCCGTGATTGGTTTCCCCCTTGGAGCCACATCCACTGCCGCTAAGGCTGCCGAAGCAAGCTTGGCTGTCCGGGACGGCGCCCGGGAAGTGGACATGGTGATTAATATCGGCGCATTGCTGGAAGGGCGTACGGATGTTGTCATGAATGATATGCAAGCGGTCGGCGAAGCTGCCCGGGCTCAAAACCCTGACGCAATCACCAAAGTAATTATTGAGACTTGTTATTTAAACCGGGCAGAGAAGATTCACGGTGTCCGTTTCTGTCGCGAATGCTTATTTTGAACGAACTTACAATCTTACAGCCACTCTTTATGACGCTTGATATAGAAATGTTTGACAGTTTGCACCGTGATTGCATACAAGACCAAAATGCCTACAAGGAACAGATAATATGTTGCGGGCATGACAACAAAATTGAATCCGGGTACACCGCTTAGCGCTAGTGGAATGACAAGCGCCGCAATTATACATAAAATTGTTGAGAATAGCAATTTTTTATCAGCCCGCGATTGGATGAAAGGAATTTTAGCCGTACGGACAAAATGTACAATAAGTAGCTGTGAAATCAACCCTTCGATGAACCAACCGGTCTGGAAAAAACTTTGTTTTGCAATGATGTTATAGCCAAGCAAAAACCATAACCCCGCGAACATCATCATATCAAACACTGAACTGGTGACGCCGAACCAGTTCATGAAGTGGGCTAAGCCTTTCATGTTCCACTTTTTCGGCTCTTTCAAAAATTCCGGATCGACATTATCCCACGGGATCGCGATCTGAGACAGATCATACACGAGATTCTGAATTAAAATCATGATCGCGATCATTGGCAGGAAAGGCAATAAAATGCTGGCAACCAATACACTGAACACATTGCCGAAGTTACCGGACAGCGACATCTTAATATATTTCATGATGTTTCCATAGATGCGTCTACCTTCGTAAATACCGTCTTTCAGCACGCCAAGGCTTTTTTCTAACAGGATGATATCGGAACTCTCTTTCGCGATATCCGTCGCGCTGTCCACCGATATTTCTACGTCGGCGCCGCGCAGCGACGGCGCGTCGTTGACGCCATCGCCCATATATCCAACCACATGCCCGTTTTTCCGCAGCATTGTCACAACGCGCTCTTTTTGCATTGGAGCCAGCCGTGCGAAAACATTTGCTTGCTCGATAGCTGTTTTCAATTCGCTTTCCGACATTTTTTCAATATCAGCGCCGGTTAGGATTTTGTCGAAGCGCAAGCCAACTTGTGTGCAGATGTGCTGTGCCACCAACGGCGCGTCACCGGTTAGAACCTTGATGTTGACACCCGCGTCATACAGGGTCGCAATCGCATCGGCAACATCAGGTTTCGGCGGATCGAGAAACGCTACGTATCCAATGAACGTCATTTCGCTCTCGTCTTGCGGACCGAATTGATTAACGCCGGGATATTCTTTCTTCTCAGCAATGGCGATAACATGCATACCCTGATTGTTCAGCTCATCAGAATGGCTCATGATTTTCGCAGTCTGTTCAGTTTGGATAGGGATAACCTGATCGCCGTCCTTGACGGTGGTGCAGGCTTTAATCACTTCTTCAATCGCGCCTTTGGTGATAATACGGATGTTGCCGCCAGCGTCCTGAATTACGATACTCATGCGCTTGCGGTTGTAATCGAATGGAATCTCGTCGATCTTTTTGTATTTGCTTATGTCGTCCTTTATTCCATGCTCAGTGCCGAAAGCAATAATGGCTTTGTCAATCAGGTTTTTGATGCCCGTGGAGAAGTAGCTGTTCATAAACGCGTAGTCGAGTATCTCAATATCGTCCTGTCCGTTGACATTCATATACCGTTGGAGTTCGACGTTGTCAATGGTCAGTGTGCCGGTTTTGTCGGTGCACAGTGTATCAATAGCGCCGAGGTTCTGAATCGACGAGATATTCTTGACAATCGTTTTCTTTTTGGCCAAGAAACTCGCGCCTTTACTCAGTGTTGAGTTGATAATCATGGGCATCATTCCTGGCGTAATCCCCACCGCCACCGCGATGGAAAACATCAGCGCGTCAATCCAACTGCCTTTGACGAAACCATTGATCAGGAACACGCCCACTACGACAACTGACATGTAAATCAACAGCAGATTGGTAATCTTTTTGACACCAGTTTCAAAGTTGGTGGCTTTCTTGTTGCTCTCCACCGTGACGGCGATATGCCCCATATAAGTGCCTTTACCAGTCTTGACAACGACGCCCACACCAGATCCGTTGACCACGTTACACCCCATCAGACAGATATCGTCAAGCTCGGTGCTGCTTTTGGTCAAATCAGGTTCGAAATTCCACTTCTCTACTGGCACTGACTCGCCGGTAAACATAGACTGCGATATGAACAAATCTTTGCTGTCAATGATACGCAGATCGGCTGGGATGATGGAACCCGAACCCAGTTCCACCACGTCGCCGGTCACAATTTCTTCAATATTCTTTTTTATCAGCTGGCCGTCACGCCGCACGTCCACGGTGGTATGCAACATGGTTTTCAGCTTTTCACTGCTAAGATAGGATGCATAATCCTGCACGAATCGGATAATAGCACTGATCACCGCCAGAGCAAATATGATGGAAGCACCCAGCAAATCCCCGACCAACGGGGTAAGCGATGTCACGCCCAGCAAAATCAGCACAATGATAAATTCGTCTAAAAAAGATTTGAACAAAAATATGTACCACGGTTTATGCTTCGAGTCACTTGTCGTGTTCTGCCCGTTCGCGGCCAGCCGCTTGTCCGCTTCCGATTCGCTGAGGCCGACTTCCGTGCTGTTCAAACTTTTCAGCACGTCGTCCGCCGTACCACCGGCAAACGATTTATAATTCTGTTCCATCTCTGCGTTTTGGTTGATAATGCTTTTGCTGTCCCGATGCGTAATTTTCATGAAATCTCCCTGTTTCCTTCTGAATAAAATATAAATAATCGCCGCTTGCGCTCCGTCGTTTTCCCTCGTGCGTTCCCCCCGGCAAGGGTTAACAATCCGCAGAAAAGCGGAGAGGTTCACACGCGCCCGGAGTGGACGAACGGCAAGGCGGTGCGGGTATCGCGGCGGCTTGTCCGGCAGGACGCAAGCCCCGCCAGTGGCGGCGTTCCGCCTCGCAATGCCAACAGTTTTATTTCCGACACGCTTAATCCTCCGAATCTTCGGTGTCTAATTCCGCGATCATTTCTTTGACGGATGTATAGGATTTCGCTTTGATTTTTCCGTTTGAAATATACCGCGCTTC
>WQUS01000265.1 GCA_009781965.1 Bacillota bacterium
TCATTTTTATCCAACAGTAACGAAGTCACTAAAGCGTTCAGGAAGGTGTTTTCCCGGCAATAACACTCGGAGCCGCCTTTTTTGGGATCACCCATGCGGAAGAACCGGATGTTGCCGAGCTTGTAGCTGTAATCGTCTATAAAATCATCCAAATCCGGGTTAAGGGTGTAAAACGCGCCGCCGCCGGCCTTTTCGCGAATCACGTCGCGCATTTCCACTACCGGTTTAATATGGGCAGTTTCCGCCGCGGGAATACCTATAGCCGGAGCCAGGCAAGCGTCCGGATCGGCGTCAATGGCGTATACAGTTGCATTGGTTTGGGACAGGTATTTAATAATTGCTGCCGCGATGGTTGTTTTGCCGACCCCGCCTTTTCCGGATATTGCTAGTTTCATCGCTGTCACTCCCGGTATTTATTAAGATGTGTCCATCCGAGCAACTGAAGGTCAATTAAGAAACTGGTATTGTATTAAAAGTTGGTGCAGCATCCTGGAGTCTTATCTGCCTGGGGCGGTCAGCTCAATTATAGCCAAGAAACACTTCTACACGGAACAGCGTTTTCCTTCTTAAACGACACAAAAAACCTGCGCGGACGCGGATAATTTTGTGTTTATTATGGCCGTCTGCGCTTAGCGGAAAAACCTTTTCTTTATTTCTTTTCTGCTAAATCTTTCGACGGTGTAAAAAAAATTCCTTCTTGTTACGAAAAATATGGCCGGATGTTAATTATGCCATGAATAATATTTTTTCCCCCGGCAACAATAATAAGACTCCGCTTTGGTGAGTTCTATCTCTCCCCGTCCGGCCTGAGGGCCGGATTTTTTTATTTGCTTTTTAACCGGAGGCGGGCCTGGCCGTGCGCGGGATGGTGAAGTGAAACCGGCTGCCTTGGCCCGGTGTGCTTTCCACTCCGATGGCGCCCCCGTGCATTTCCACCAGCTTGCCGGACAGGGCCAGTCCCAGCCCCGTGCCCTCGTGTCTTCTAGACAGAGAACCGTCTACCTGGGAAAATTCTTTAAATAGTTTGTCCATGTCCGAGGCGTTGATACCAATGCCGCTGTCCGTAACGCTTACCGTGATGTCGGGACTGTTTATGACCGCGGCTAACCTTACTTGCCCGCCGTTGGCGGTAAATTTGATCGCGTTGGCCAGCAGGTTAAAAACCACTTGCTTGATTTTGCGCGCATCCGCCACCACCAGGCCGGTATGTTCATCCGGCGCGAGGGTCAGACGGATGTTCTTCTTTAAGGCCTTTTCACGGAATAAACGGATACTGCCTTGCAGCAGTTCATACAGGTTGAATTCGCTTAAATCCAGTTTCATGGAACCGGCTTCAATTTTGGCCAGGTCTAAAATATCGTTAATCAGGTCCAGCAGGTGTTCGCCGCTTTCCCGGATATCTTTAACATATTCCTGCTGGCGTTGATTAAGCGCCCCGAACAGCTGCCTTTCCAGCAGTTCCGAGAAACCGATCACGGAGTTCAGGGGCGTTCTTAATTCATGGCTCATGTTGGTGAGGAATTCACTTTTAGCCCGGTTGGCCTGCACCAGCTCACGGTTTTTTTTCTCAATCACCGTTTGCCGCACTGCCAGTTGCCGGGAAAGGGTGGTCAGATTTTCAAACTGTTTGATCCCCTGCAGACAGATGGCCAATTGCGCCGACAGCCTTTTGAGGAAGGCTCTGTCCACCGGGCCGGTCTCCCTGTCCGTGCCCAGCAGCAGCAGTCCCTGCAGGCAGTCATGGTAAAAAACCGGCGCTATTGCCATGATGGCGCGGTTAAACAGGGCTTGCACATTTAAACCGGTCAGGAGGGCGACACCTTGCTCCCTGGGTATAATTTGCGCCGTTTTTTTCTGCAGCAGTTCGATAAATGGTTCGCTCTGTAAAGTTACCGCTTGCGGGAGCAGCGCCGGCAGGTTGCGGGAGGCCAGGGGCTTAAAGAATTTCTCCCTTTGCTCATAGGCCAGGCAAAGGCCGCTTGGGTAAGCCTGGCGTTGGGCCAGGAGTTCGAGCAGCTCCTCACAGACGGCATCCCGGTTATGATTGCCGGTAAATATGGCCATGGCTTCGGTCATGGTGCGTTCGTTAAGCGCTTGTTTTTGCCGGGTGAATTCAATTTTTTTGCGGTCGGTGATATCCCTGGCAATGCCTTCCAGAGCCACAATCCGGCCGTCCCGATCTCTGATCGGTATATTGCGCTGTTCGGTCCAGGTGATTTGCCCGTTTTTGCTGATCCAGCGCACTTCTTGCGGTTCCAGGCAATGAACGGCTAAGTTTGCCGATTGCCGCCGGGGCGTCCGGTCGTCGGGATGAACAATCTGGTCAAGCAAATCCGGATTCCGGTAGTATTCTTCCGGCGGATAACCGGTCATTTGTTCCACGGCGGGATTGACATATTCGCAACAGCGTTTGGGAAACAGACTGATCCGGTAGATCACGTCGGGAGCGTTTTCCGCCAGGCGCCGGTAACGGCTTTCGCTTTCCTGCAGCGCTTCGGCGTCTTTGCGCAGAGTAATTTCCAGGTGCGAGAGCACCGCCCCCCCGCTCCCGTCGGACAATGGGACGCCATGCAGCAGATACCACCGTTTGCCCGCCGCGGTATGACAGGGGTACTCCATGGAATAGTGCGTTATTTTACCCTGCAGCAGGTCGGTAATCCCGGTCCAGGCATCACCGGCGTACTGTTCTCCCTCTTGGGCGCTCTTGGCGCAAACGGCCAGGTAATTGAGCCCGGCGGCGTTAATAATGGCGTCGGCGGCGCCGTTTTGCCGGCCGAACTGCCGCCAGGCATCGTTCACAGCCGTAATGTTGCCGCTGCTGTCCAGCACGGCGATCGGCGCCGTTAGAGAGTTGAGCAGAGCCAGGCCGAATGTTTTGCTATCGCAGGAACTGTTGTTGCCGCTCAATCCGATCCCGCCTTTCTGAGTCGTAGTGCATAGATTGGCTCTTTAAGTGACTGACCGCTGACAGTGGCGGCCTTTATAGTTTTTGGCAGTTGGGACAAATAAAGGTGGATGTGCTGCCTGTTTTAATTGAAACGATTGTTTCGCCGCAGATTGGACAAGGCTGATTTTCCTTATAACCCACCAGAAAATACTCCATGGTGAAACCGCCCTTCTGCCCGAAGAAATCGCTCTCGTGGGCAAAGGCGCCCTTGGCCTGGGAAAGGTTCAAAAGTTTAATGATGCTGTCATACAGACGTTTGATTTCATCCCCGTTCAGCTCCGCTATTTTCTTTTGCGGATGTAAGCGGGCCATAAATAAAATATCGTGCATGTACATATTGCCAATGCCGCCGATATTTTTTTGATTCATTAAGAAAGCCTTGAGTTGCGTCTTTTTGCCTTTTAAAAGGCTGTTAAAATAGGCCGGTGTAAATCTTGCGTCAAAAGGGTCAATGGCAATGTCTTTTGTATTCGGCTCCGTGGCCAGTTCCGGGTCTGAAACCAGCAAAAATTTGCCGAACCACCAGAAACGGGCGGTGTAACCGCTGTGATCGGTAAAAAGCACCTTGACTTGATATTTATCAGGCTCAGTGCCTTCATTTTGAAAGAATAATATGTCCGCTCCCATCCCCAGGGATAAAAGGATGTTTTCGCCGTTATCCAGCGCAGTGATGATCCATTTCCCTTTATGGAAGGTGTCGTTAATCTTTGCGCCGGCGGTGCGCTTTTGAAATGCTTCGGGAGTGATGTTGGCGCATTTTTCCTGTAATATAGTAACTGATTGGATGGTTTTTCCCCGCAGCGTGTCTCTCATTTGGCCCGCCAGTTTTGTGATTTCCGGCAATTCCGCCATGGCTGACTTCCCCCCCGCCACATTGATTTACCCCTATAATAAACGTAACCGCCAAGCATATCAATCCCTCTGACGGTTATAACTT
>WQUS01000266.1 GCA_009781965.1 Bacillota bacterium
CATGTTATTTATTGTTATTTATTGTTATCCTCCATCCGCAACCGGTAACGCTGAATTTTGCCAGTGGCTGTTTTAGGCAGCTCGTCAACAAATTTAATCCAGCGCGGATACTTATAGGGAGCAATCTTACTCTTCACAAATTGCTGCAGTTCCTGACCCAAACTGTCAGCGGGCTGGAACCCCTCTTTCAGCACCACATAAGCCAGTGGTTTAATCAGCCCGTCTTGATCGGGAGCGCCAACAACGGCAGCTTCCAGCACCGCCCGGTGCTCTACCAGAGCGTTCTCCACTTCTACGGGAGAAACCCAAATGCCGCCCGCTTTCAGCATATCGTCACTGCGTCCCACGGGCCACCAGTAGCCGTCCTCGTCCTGATAGTACTTGTCTCCGGTATTCAGCCATTCACCCAGCATGGTTTGCTTGGTTTTATCGTGCCTGTTCCAATAATAGGCAGCTGCGCTGTCCCCCTTGGCGTACAAGGTGCCAATCTCTCCCCGGGGCGCCTCCTGACCATCTTCATCCACCGCCTTGACTTCATAACCGGGGACCGCAAAACCACTACTGCCCGGTCTGACTTGCCCCACCCGGTTGGAAATATAAATATGCAGCATCTCGGTCGAACCGATGCCATCCAATATTTCAACGTTGAAGCGCTGCAGCCATTGATGATAAACCGTAGCGGGCAAAGCTTCCCCGGCCGATGTGCAAAGACGCACCGAGCTAAAATCATAAATTTTCTCTGCGTCTTTGATTTGCAGCATATTATTGAAAGCAGTCGGC
Source organism: Bacillota bacterium (assembly GCA_009781965.1). Taxonomy (GTDB): domain Bacteria; phylum Bacillota; class Desulfotomaculia; order Desulfotomaculales; family Desulfallaceae; genus BRH-c8a. The sequence continues at coordinate 781 of WQUS01000266.1, forward strand.
ACCCCAAAGAACAGGGTAGGCCGATATTTTTGCACTACCTTAAAAAGATCTTCCGCCAACGGCCGGCCCGGATACAATACCGTGGCCCCGCCTACCCGGAAGGCGAAATAAGACCCGTTGCCCAAACCGTAAGCAAAGAAAAGCTTGGCCACCGAGAAATGGATATCATCCGGCCCAACGTTTAAAATATTGCGGGCATACAAATCGGCGGCATACAACATATCATGATGCAAATGCACCGCTCCCTTGGGCGCCCCGGTCGAACCGGAACTGTAAAGCCAAAAGGCCGCATCGTCTTTGGAGGTTTCCGCCGTTGCCAGGACGGGAGCGGCTTTTGCAACTAAGTAATTAAAAGCATGGCAGCCGGCTTTTTCCGCACCCACCACAATAATTTCTTTCAGGTATTTTAACTTCTCTTTAATCTGCTCTACCTGAGGCAAGAGTTCATCTGTGACAACCAAAACCCTAGCCCGGCTGTCGTTAAAGATATATTCGTAATCAGCCGGCCTCAGCAAGGTGTTAACCGGTATGGGTACCGCGCCCATTTTTATTGCGCCCAAAAAACTGTAAATAAATTCCGGGCAATCCAACATTAGCAGCAAAACCCTGTTTTCCATCTCCACACCCAAAGTTTTCAGCGCGTTGCCAGTGCGGTTAACCATTTCGGCCATTTTAGCGTAAGTAACTTGCTGCTCCAAATAGTAAATAGCTACTTTGTCTCCGCGGCCGGCCTCCAGATTTGGGTCAATCAAGGCGCTTGCCGCATTAAAAACTTGAGGGATTTCCACATTAGTAATCATATACCACACCTCCAAATATATATTGTCTAACATATAATATTGTCTAACAATTGATAATTAAAATTTTTAAGAATAGTAATGCAATTGTGATGCCTAAACCAAATCAACAGCTTTATTATTACCGTTTTACTTTCCAGACCGTTGCAGTAAGACCAAGTAAAACAATGAAAGCGTGAGCGATTTAGGGAGAGGGAGCTATTTTAGGCAAAATGCCGGCCAGGCCGGCGCATGTCTGAACGCAGCAAATTCGCTGAACCAGGGAATGCTAACCACAAAACTCATAAGCAAATGTGACTGGCCAAACAGTCTCCGGATAGAAATATTACCACTAAATATCCGCTAATTACTTAATAATATTGAAAATAAAGCCATTGGTCTAAAAACAAACCGCATTGGTTTATTTTTAGACCAATAAAAAGATTAACCCCACAATTATAATGCCTAAACAAAATCAAGACTGGTTATTACCTTATATTAACCTCCTTTATTTTTGCAACAGGCGCATTTTCACTTTTTAAACCATATTGAGCGGCTTTGCGAATTAATGTGGAATGCGAGATGCCCAGTATTTTGGCTGCCTGACGAACAGTCTTATTTTCTTTTAAAGCTTTACGCAGCAATTCCTGCTCTACGACAGCCTTGGCTTCCCGCAAAGGCATAATATTATTGACGCTAATCGGCAGGCATTCCATCATTCCGAGCTGCTCAAGCTGATTACTGATAATAAGCGGATCGATGGAATCACTGCTGCTTAAAATCACCGCACGCTCCAAAATGTTCATTAATTCTCTGACATTGCCCGGCCAGTCATATTTCTCCAAAAGCAATACCGCCCTGGCATCCAAGGTCTTGTTTGTTTTATGTTTGTTATTAAACTTTTTCAGATAATACATAGCCAGCGGAAATATGTCATCTTTACGGTCGCGCAAAGGGGGAATTTCAATGGGAATAACGTTTAAACGATAGTAAAGGTCTTTACGAAACTTTCCTTGCTCCACCAGGCTTTTTAAATTTTTGTTAGTGGCGGCAATAATGCGCAAATTAAGCTTAATCGGCTTAATGCCGCCAATACGATAGAATTCCTGTTCCTGCAACACCCTAAGCAGCTTGACTTGCAAAGACAGAGGCAGTTCCCCAATTTCATCAAGCAGCAACGACCCGTTATCGGCAACCTCAAACAATCCTGGTTTGCCTTCTTTTTTAGCGCCGGTGAAAGCGCCTGGTTCATAACCAAAAAGTTCGCTTTCCAATAGAGTTTCAGGAATAGCGCCGCAGTTAATCTGCACAAATTTATCCTGTTTGAAATTGCTGCTGCGATGAATAATTTTAGCCAGCACCTCTTTACCCACCCCCGATTCACCCAGGAGCAAAACAGAGATCTCAGCTTTAGCCACTCGCACAGTCATCTGCAAGACTCTTAACATTTCCGCGCTTTCAGCAACAATTTCATCTTTCCGCAACTGACGGATAAAATCATCAATATCATCATGAACAGTTTTTTTGGCCATGAACATGTTTCTTTCTTCTTCTAAATTTTTTAATTCATTAATATCACGCACATTGGTAACTACCCGGAAAATTTCACCGGTACTATCAAAGATAGGCGTACCGGTAACCAAAACTTCTTTTCCGTTATTAATCTCTTGGATCGCGGTAACCGAACGCTTCTCCCACAGCGCTTTCATCGTTACCGCTTCGTATTTAAAAATGCCCTCTTTAAAAAGCCTGTCAATAGGCTGATCAATAAAGTAAGAAGAGTCAAGGCCGGTCAAGCGGCAAAGAGCCCGGTTAACCCGCAAACCGATACCCTTACGATTGGTAATCATGATTCCGTCATGAGCCGCGTCAATGATAGTATCCAGCTCGTTATACAGCCGGTGTACCGACTCCAGTCCCGCCGAAACAGCCTCCAGTTCAGATAAATACTGGAATACAGTAACAGCTCCAATAACTTGCCCGTCACAAACAACCGGCGAGCGATTACTTACCAGCGTACGCCCGTTAATGATGGTCTTTTGTGATATTTCTTCCTTAATCGTGCTGATCACTCTGGTCAACTGACTGGTGGGAAAAACATCACTCATTTTCCGGCCGATAACTTCCGACACTTCCACCCCCAACTGTTCACCAGCGGATTTGTTACAAAAGCAGATGACCCCTTCAGTATCTACCGCCAATACACCATTATGCATACTTTGCAGTAGATCATTATGACCAATCCGCATTTAATATCCTCCCTGGCAGCTGTCTACCACAATGGCTCAACAATAAATCAAAAAGTCTTTTGCAAACCATTTGAGG
>WQUS01000267.1 GCA_009781965.1 Bacillota bacterium
TATAGGCGACGCGGTCGGATATTTTAACAATCTGCCCTTCCAAAGTAAGCGGTCTCCGGGGACCGGTGTGGTTTAAAATGCCGTCCCGGACCTCCGCCGTCAGGTTAAGCCCCCGGCCATTCTCCAGTTCTTCCACCACGCGCAGGCTTTGCCGGTTATGTTCGAATCCGCCGGGCATCACTTCCGCCAGCGCACTCTCGCCGGAATGGCCAAATGGAGTATGACCCAAATCATGCCCCAAAGCAATGGCTTCAGCCAGGTCCTCGTTCAAACGCAGCGCCCGGGCAATAGTCCTGCTGATCTGGGCTACTTCCAAGGTATGGGTCAGCCTGGTCCGGTAATGATCCCCGGCCGGAATGATAAAAACCTGGGTTTTGTGTTTCAACCGGCGGAAGGATTTAGAATGGATAATCCGGTCCCGGTCACGCTGAAACTCAGTCCGCACCCGGCAAGGTTCCTCGTACTTGGCTCGCCCAAGCGAGCGGCTGCTGAGGGCCGCAGATGGCGCAAGATACTCCTCTTCCCATAACTCTCTTTGCCGGCGAAAATCCATCCTGCTCACCTCCGCTAGTTAAATAATAGATAAAAAACCGCTCCGGCAATTTCGTCCAAGGCGGTTTCCGGCATCTTGGCGGTGTTACCCCCAATAGGGGCTGCCGTTGATGGCAATCATCTTAAATATATGTCCGGAAATAACCGGCTATACCCCTGGTACTTGTGCCCCGGGCACAAGTGCCCTGGTTAAATGTACCTTGGCTAACACCGAGTAAATCGGACCCCGGGCAGTTAATGTGCTGGCCATCAGTTCAACGGTATTGACGTCCGCCCGGCCGAAATGAGCCGGCTCCCGGCCCAGCGTTTCAAGTTCGCGAACCAGATTACCGACGCCCTGGGGAGAACGCACCCGGCCCAGGGTTAAATGGGGTGAAAAGCCCCTGTTTTCCGGGGGGAAACCAAGGTCATGCAACCCTTTTTCCACCGCCCGATGCAGCCGGCGGAACTTGTCCAATTCACCGCCTACGCCAACCCAGATCACCCGCGGCTGCTTGCCGGCCGGGAAAAAACCTGTGCCGGCCAACTCCAGCCTGATAGAGCCGTGCTGCGCCAGGGCCGACTCCACGGCCCGGACAATTTCATTGGTCCTGTCCAGGCTGACCTGGCCAAGGAACTTAACTGTCAAATGTAAATTGTGCTGTTCCACCCACTTGACGTCCGCTTGTTTTTTTTGCAGGCGGGCCTGTAGCGCCGCCAGGTTCAATTTTACGTCAGCCGGTAGATTGACGGCCCAGAAAAGTCTGGCCTCTTCCACAACCCCACACTCCTAGTTTGCACTCTTTACTGTTCAGTGTTTGTTGGTAGCCAAAGTGAATACGGCACGCCAAATTATTAACCGGAAGCGATTTCTCGAAGAGTATGAGCGCACGGTTAATAGTTTGGCGTGCCGCTCGCTGCCGGATAGTAACACGTGAACGATAATCTAAAATCGTATATTTTATGGCGTTTATTGAAAATACTCATTTCCATTTGCAGGTAATATCTATTTCTCTATTTTTTACCCGGATCCTTTTTGTGCGCTAAATTATTAACCGGCCTTACTAACATGACAGTTACTGCTCAGCATTGAGCGGCAGGCAAAACCGTTAACCGTGCGCTCATACTCTTCGAGAAATCGCTTACGGTTAACGGTTTTGCCTGCCTGGGCTCTGAGGATCATCGGACACTGAACAGTAACACATAACCGGGTTAAAAAGGAGCTTGCCCCGCTGGGGGGAAAGCTCCTCTTGTTACGCGCTTCATAGTTCATCAATTATAGTTCAGTAATGATATAGTTCCGTAATGATGGTTCAGCAATTACGCCTATATGCTTGGCTTACTTTTTGTTTGTTATGGCCGCCTGAGCCGCAGCCAGACGGGCGATGGGCACCCGGAAGGGTGAGCAGCTTACATAATTTAAACCGATGATATGGCAGAACTCAACGGAAGAAGGCTCTCCGCCATGCTCCCCGCAGATACCAATCAACAGATCCGGTTTCACTGACCGGCCTTGCTGCACCGCCATTTGCATCAATTTACCCACTCCTTTGCGATCCAGTACCGCAAAGGGATTGTCGGTCAAAATTTTCTTGTCAATATAGTCCGGCAGGAACTTGCCTTCGGCGTCGTCCCGGCTGAAGCCCAGCGTGGTCTGGGTCAGGTCGTTGGTGCCGAAAGAGAAGAAGTCTGCTTTGGCGGCTACTTCATCGGCCAGCAGGGCTGCCCGGGGCACTTCAATCATGGTCCCCACCGTATATTCGAAGTTCACGCCTGTTTCCTTCATGACGTTGGCAGCCGTCTCTTCCACCAGCTCCCGCAGGTAAGCCAGTTCCTTGACTTCAATCACCAAGGGGATCTCCACCTCGGGGATTACTTTGCAGCCTTCCCGTACCAACCGCGCCACCGCCTGGAAAATAGCCCTGGCCTGCATGGCGTAAACACTGGGGAAGGTAATGCCCAGCCGGCAGCCCCGGTGACCCAGCATGGGGTTGAATTCGGACAGGGAGCGTACTTTTTTCAGCAGTTCCTCTTTCTGATGCAGCGCTCCGGCGTCGGAGCCGGTTATCTTAAGCCTGGTGATCTCCACCGCTAATTCTTCCGCGCTGGGCAGGAACTCATGCAGGGGCGGATCCAGCAGCCGGATGGTCACCGGCAGCCCTTCCATGGATTTGAAAATGCCGTAAAAGTCCCCTTCCTGCATGGGCAGCAGCTTAGCCAAAGCGGCGTCCCTTGCCTCATCCGTTTCGGCCAGAATCATCTCCTGCACGATCGGCAGCCGATCCTGGGCCATAAACATATGCTCGGTTCTGGTCAAGCCAATGCCTTCGGCGCCGAATTCTCTGGCTTTGGCCGCGTCCTCCGGGGTGTCGGCGTTAGCCCGCACACCCAAAGTGCGAAGCTCATCCGCCCAGGTGAGCAATTTGCGGAATTCCTCCCCAATTTCGGGATCAATCATGGGCACCGCACCGATAATCACCTGGCCGCTGGAACCGTCAATAGATATCAGATCGCCTTTTTTAACCGTCAGATTGCCGACGGTAAACAGTTCATGGTCATAGTCAATCCGCAGGGCTTCGCAGCCGCATACGCAAGGCTTGCCCATGCCCCTAGCCACCACGGCGGCGTGACTGGTCATACCGCCCCGGGATGTCAGGATGCCCTGAGCGGCCACAATACCGTGGATGTCGTCAGGGGTCGTCTCGGTACGGACCAGGATCACCTTCACGCCTTCCTGAGCCACCTTCTCGGCCTCGTCGGCGCTAAACACCACTGCGCCGCTGGCCGCGCCGGGCGAGGCGGGCAACCCTTTGGCAACCACGTCCAGCTTAACGCTGGGGTCAATCCGGCGGTGCAGCAGGTTATCCAAGTGGGCCGGCTCCACCCGCATCAAGGCTTCTTCCTTATTAATCAGCCCTTCGTCAACCATATCCACGGCAATTTTCATGGCCGCCTGGGCGGTCCGTTTACCGTTCCTGGTCTGCAGCATGTAAAGCTTGCCCCGCTCAATGGTAAACTCAATATCCTGCATATTGCGGTAGCGGTTTTCCAACAGCTTGCAAATACGGTCAAACTCTTCATAAATGGCCGGCATTTCGTCTTTTAAGGTGGCAATGGTCTGGGGCGTCCTGATACCAGCCACCACGTCCTCACCCTGAGCGTTAATCAGGTATTCCCCGTAAAGCTGATTGATGCCGGTGGATGGATCCCGGGTGAAAGCAACCCCGGTACCGCAGTCGTTCCCCAAATTGCCGAAAGCCATGATCTGGATGTTCACCGCAGTGCCCAGATCGTCGGGTATTTTATTTACTTTCCGGTACACAATGGCCCGGTCGCTGTTCCAGG
>WQUS01000268.1 GCA_009781965.1 Bacillota bacterium
ATTCGTCATCATTGATGAGGTTCATTATTTTATGGCCAGCCCCCGCGGCACACAGCTCATTTGTTTGCTGGAGCGCATTGAGAAACTAACGGCCTGTCACCCGCGCCGGATTGGCCTGTCGGCAACCATCGGCAACAGTGCCGACGCCTGCCGGTGGATTAGCGCCGGCACTGATCGCTTCTGTCAAGCCCCGGCGGTGAACGGCGGCGTTCAGAAACTAGCCCTGTTTATGCAGCGCTTCTGTTTATGGGGCAACAGCAAGGAAGAGCAGGAAGAAGAGCCGTTAAATCCGGAACTGACCCGTTACTATGAATTCCTGTATCAAAGCACCTTAAATAAAAAATCAATCATCTTCGCCAATTCCCGGGCAGCTGTCGAATCTACCATCGCTCATTTGCGCGCCATCGCTCAGACCAAGAAAACTCCGGACGTGTACAAAGTACACCACGGCAGCATTTCGGCAGCGCTTCGGGAAACGGCTGAAAAAGAAATGAAAAGATCCGACTTGCCAATTGTTACGGGAGCCACCGTTACGCTGGAATTAGGCATTGATATTGGTTCTCTGGATCGGATCGTTCAGTTGGGCGCCCCGCTGTCAGTATCCAGTTTCACCCAGCGCATTGGCCGCTGCGGCCGCAAGGGACAACTGGCGGAACTGATTTTTGCTTTTATTGACCGTGCACCGGCCAATAGACCTGATCTCTTGACTAGCATCAATTGGGAATTTATCAAAACTATTGCCATCATTCAACTGCTGCTGGAGGAAAAATGGGTCGAGCCTCTTCGGTCGCCCGGCCATTCATTCGGCTTGCTGTATCACCAGACCATGAGCTTCCTGCTGGCCAACGGGTCAGCCAGTCCCGCTGGATTGGCGCAAAATGTTTTAGGACTGCACGCCTTTAAGCAAATAGAGCAAGAGGACTACCGGACCCTTTTGCGCCATCTGCTCAAAATCGGCCATCTGGAACAAACAGACCGGGGCCATCTGGTCATCGGTTATCAAGCCGAACCGATTGTGACTGGTTTCCAATTTTACGCCGTGTTTGAAAGCGCCGACGAGTATGAAGTAAAACATCAGGGGGAATCAATCGGTTCGGTCATGGAGCCGTATCCCGTTGGTACAAAGTTTGCCTTAGCGGGAAAAGCATGGGAGACCGTAAAAGTTAATGAAAAAGCCAAAATCATATTTGTTAAGGCCGCCAAAGGGGTTCCTGCAGTGAGCTGGATTTCGCCATCCCAACTGGATCTGCATACTAAAGTGTTACAAAAAATGAGAGATGTGCTTGTCCAAGATGAAGAATACGCCTATTTAAGCGCCAGCTGTAAAAGCAGGCTGGGACAGATCCGGGAGCTGGCCCGGTTAAGCGGCATTAGCGGCGAATTAGTCGTACCATTGAGGGAACAGGGGGAACATGGCGAACAAAGTTTTGCCGTCTTGCCGTGGCTTGGCACAAGGCAATTATATACGCTGCTCCTGGCCTTGAAACAACGCGGCGTGCAAGCGGCGGTCGCCCCGGGCGGGTTTCTGCCCATCTGTCTCGAGGTAGAATATGACGGCGACAAAACAGGGTTGACTAAGCTGGTCAAAAACATCGCCCGCAGCGAGATTGATAAATACACTTTTACTTTACCGGATAAGATACAAATACCGTCCAAATTCAACAAATTCATTCCTAAAGAATTGCTGGTTAAAGAATTTTTAGAGGATTATATTGATATCGAGGGTTTTAAAACAGGGTTAGATGATTTGTATACTGTTTAGAGGAGGCATCCAAGATGAAACAAATATATTCGGCGCAATTAGTTAATCTACTAATTGGATTGGCGGCGGGTTTTTTTGGCGGACTTGTCGGTTTGGGCGGCGGCGTGATTATGATCCCCCTCATGGTGGGCATCTTAAAAATGGATCAACACAGCGCTCACGGTACAAGCTTGGTGGCCCTGATCTTCACGGGGATATCCGGCGCCGTTACTTACTATTTAAATGGTTCGGTGGACGTAATATCATCTTTATTTTTAGCCTTAACCGCCATATTTACCGCCAGAGCCGGGGCAAAATTTGCCAATGCCCTGCCGGAATGGAAACTGAAGCGCTCTTTTGGCGCATTTCTCATGCTGGTTACCTTGCTCATGCTTATCAAACCTTTGCTGGCCCATTTTTCCGGGCCTGTCACCGGATGGACCAATATAGTGATCATGCTGGGAACCGGAGTTTTTACCGGCTTTCTTTCCGGAATGATGGGGGTGGGCGGAGGCTCAATCATGGTTCCAGCCATGGTACTGCTGGCGGGATTTACCCAACAGACAGCCCAGGGCACTTCTCTGCTGGCCATGGTTCCAGCCGGAGGAGTCGGCGCCTTTACCCACTGGCGTTTGGGCAATGTCAAGGCTGATATTCTGCCTGGCTTAATCCCGGGCATTCTTGTTGGTACCTTCTTAGGCGGTTCATTTGCGCACATTCTGCCTGAAGTCGCGTTGCGCCTGGTTTTTGCCGCCGTGTTAATCTGGACAGGGATAGGTTATTTAAGAACTGCCAAACCCCAAGAGAAGCGTGACAGCAACGTCTCGCCAGAGGAATAAACTATACTGTTCAGCCGTTACTTTACAGCATCGAGCAGGCACGCCAAACCGTTAACCGTGCGCTCATGCTCTCCGAGAAATCGCTTACGGTTAACGGTTTGGCGTGCCTGGGCTATGTGGATCAACAGACACTGAATTGTAACCTTATATAAAAAACAGACGCTAATCCTGACCAAAATTTCCACCTTTTTTCTTGACTAATTTAAGCGGCTTGTTTATGATTATGGAGAAATATGTTTTTTATCTCTTCTTTTATACCTTCATAATTGCAAATAGGGAGAGAAAGTGTACCTAGGGTTCCACGCCGGGCAGCCGGCGGTTCGGTCCAAGCGGTACAGGCAGCGCAAAATAAGCGTGCTACACCGGTCGGGATAAAAGCCCAGGCGGGTAGGTTTCCTCAACCAGAACCTACTGCCGGGGCTTATCTATTTTTAGCTATTATAACTTTTAGCTTTTTTAATAACCGTTTTTCAGCGGGTTTTGCTCGGATTAATAATCGTTTTTGTGCGGTTTTTATTCGTTTTTACTCTTTTTATTCGATATGATGTGTTTTTATTGGTTTGTATTTACATAATAATAGCATCTTCGACTAAGGAGGACTGACATGAATAAACCACTGGTGGGAATCGTTATGGGCAGCGACTCTGATTTGCCCGTGATGAAAAACGCGGCCGCAGTACTGGACGAGTTTGCCGTGCCATGGGAAATAATCATTTCATCGGCCCACCGGGCGCCGGAAAAAACCGCGGCTTACGCCAAAGAAGCGGCGTCCCGCGGGCTGCAGGTTATTATTGCGGGCGCCGGCGGAGCGGCCCACCTGGCCGGAGTAATCGCCGGACATACAACCCTGCCGGTGATTGGCGTACCTATCGCTTCCGGCGCCATGCAAGGCCTTGACGCACTTTACGCCACGGTGCAAATGCCCCCGGGAATCCCGGTGGCCACAGTGGCAATCAACGGGGCCAGGAACGCCGGCATTTTGGCGGCGCAAATCATCGCCGCCACCCAACCGGAGCTAAGAGAAAAAATTAACTGGTTCAAAGAGCAAATGGCCCGGCAGGTAGAAAGTAAATCACAGCAATTACAGACCCTGGGCATTGCCGGTTACCTGGAGAAAATGGGGGGAAGCAAAAATTGATTGACCGCTACACACTGCCTGAAATGAAGGCTATTTGGTCCCAGGAAAACAAATACCGCAAGTGGTTGGACGTAGAGATTTGCGCCTGCGAGGCCCTGGCTGAAAAGGGCGTTATCCCCGGCGACGCGCTGCGCGAAATTAAGGAAAAGGCCA
>WQUS01000269.1 GCA_009781965.1 Bacillota bacterium
TTTATTCCTTTTATCATCTTCATATTTTCGACTTCATGAAAACTGTTTTACCTGTGGGGATTATTGGTTATATCATCGTCATGTGTATTCTGTTTGCTTGCAAAAATGCTGCCATAGAGGTGTCTATTAAAGAGCGAGCTGATATTGGAAATAAAAAACCGCTGCTTGCGTATTTTGTCTGCATTTTTATCCTGAGTGTCTTAACGGTGCTGCGGATTATTGATTATCGGATTTGTATCGCCATTGTGTTTGTCAGTATGCTCATCCTTGATAGAAGATTGCTTAAAAAAGTGGACTATGGGCTGTTGCTGACTTTTGCGGCGTTCTTTGTTTTCGTGGGCAATCTAGAGCAACTGCATATTGTGAAAGGGGCGCTTGCTCAATGTTTGGCGGGCAGGGTATTGGAAACGAGTATTTTGAGCAGTCAACTTATCAGCAATGTGCCGGCTGCCATGATGATCTCCCGATTCACCGGCGACGCAAGGGACCTATTGCTGGGCGTCAATATTGGCGGGATCGGGACGCCCATTGCGTCGCTGGCCAGCCTGATTTCTTTCAGGCTGTACGCCCAAAGTGACAACTCCGCGCCCGCGCAATACTTAGGCGTGTTCACCGTTTATAACGCGGTTGTTTTGCTATTGCTTGTGTTTGCTGCTGTTCTGTTGTGAGCACTAAAGAAAAGGGTTTTATGGAAAATATGCGAATTATATTGGCAAAATAAAAAACGGGAGGTGTGCGCGATGGCAAAAAGAATCCTGGCGGTTGACGACGACGCCAAAGTGCTGAAAATATTACAGCACTCTTTAGCCATGGAAGGTTTTGAGGTCGTTTGCGCCTCCGACGGTTTTGAGGCCCTGGACCGGGCTAGGGAAGCCAAACCGGACTTAATTCTGCTGGATATTATGCTGCCCGGGATGGACGGCTTTGAAACACTGCGCCGCTTAAAAGAGTTTTTGGATGTGCCGGTCATTATTTTATCCGCCCGGGGAGAGGAAATAGACCGGATTGTAGGTTTCCGGATGGGAGCGGATGATTACCAAACCAAGCCCTTCAGCCCGGTGGAATTAGCTTTGCGGATCAAGGCGGTGCTTAGGCGCAGCTCATCGGCGGCGCAGCCTAAAACGGCCAATATTATTAAATGCGGCCGGCTGGTGGTCGATTACGATAAGCGGTTGGTTGAAAACGGCGATCTTAAAGTTAACCTGACGCCCAAAGAGTTTGAGCTGCTGTGGCTGATGGCTTCGCATCCGGGCCAGGCGTTCAGTAAGCCGCACCTGCTGGAACGGATTTGGGACAGCACCTACGAGGGCGACGAAAATACGGTCAATGTGCATATCCGCAGGCTGCGCGAAAAAATTGAAGACGACCCCTCCAGTCCCATCTATATTAAAACTGTTTGGGGCATGGGATATAAGTTTTTAGGTTAATACTCAGGTATAACAATTGATTCTTCTGAATATCTATAATGTAAAATACTTATTTGGAGGAATCTTGGCATGTCAAACACTACATTCCCTAACGGCTGTTCTGCTCCGGACCTTTCCACATGCACCTCGCCGGGGCCCTTTCCCGATGTCCGGGTGAAAGGCCCCAATTTACAGTACGCGCAATTGTTATTAGATGATTATGCCGGCCAGGTTAGCGAAACCACCGCGATTACCCAATACCTTTATCAGCACCGGGCATTGGAGCCGGAAAATCAAGAAGTGTCCGACCTGTTATTATGCGTGTCTATGGTAGAGATGCATCACCAGGAAGTACTTGGCGACCTGATTGTCAAACTGGGAATGGATCCGCGGTTTAGAACAATCGGACCCAACAACGTGGAAACCTATTGGGATGCGTCATATATAACCTACGGTACCGGCCTCTGTGATCGCATCGCCGCTGATATTGCCAGCGAATGGGCGGCAATCGCCAGTTACCGCAAACATCAAAGCCTTATTAATGATCCGTTTATCAAAGCGATACTGGAAAAAATAATCCTTGATGAATTGTGCCACATTAACCTTTTTAACCAGGTAATGTGTAAATATTGCCAGCCCTAAGCGCGTCAGGACTAACGCCAGGCGGCCAAAAATTCCAAAATGGCGGCAAATAATGATTTTATGGTCAGCTAACTGCGATTATCTGTTTAATCGCAGTTTTTTTGGGCCAATAGGGAAACCACATGTGCCCAGGCCCGTAAAATTATTAACCGGAAGCGATTTCTCGAAGAGCATGAGCGCACGGTTAATAACTTTACGGGCCGGCCCGATGCTGAACAGTAACAAATTACGCTGAGTTACTTATTGGTAAACATTTCTTTGATGGCGCCCAAGCTGGCCAGACTGGCGGTTGCTTCAAACGGAATAAATATTTTATTGGCTTCTCCTTTGGCCACATCCTGCAAAGCTTCCAATGACTTAATGGCAATCAGTTTATCATCCGGCTGGGCACTTTTAATGGCCGTGTAGACCATTTCAATCTCTCTTGCCTTGGCCTCGGCAATTTTGATAATCGCTTCAGCCTCACCTTGGGCCCGTCTGATTTTAGATTCCCGGTCAGCCTCGGCTTCCAGTATCTTAGCTTCTTTCTCCCCTTCGGCCACAGTAATGGCGGATTGCTTTTGCCCCTCCGCCTGCAGGATTAAAGCTCTTTTATTTCTTTCCGCGTTCATTTGCTTTTCCATCGCGTCACGGATATCCTGGGGCGGGTTGATGTCTTTTATTTCCACCCGATCAATTTTACAGCCCCATTTATCGGTCGCTTCATCTAAGATTTCTCTTAATTGCAGGTTAATGCTGTCCCTTGAACTAAAGGTGGAGTCTAAATCCATTTTGCCGACGATATCGCGAATGGTGGTAATGGCTAAATACTCGATGCCCTTTTTCAAAGATTGAATTTCATAAACAGCCTTCGCGGGATCTGTAATTTGGTAAAAGACAACGGTATCAATGGTGATGGTCACGTTATCTTTGGTAATCACCCCTTGGGGCGGGATATCCATTGTCTGTTGTTTTAAGCTGACAATAGATCTGACCGTATCAAAAAAGGGAATAATAATTGTCAGGCCGGCCTGGGCCACTTTATGGAATTTACCCAGTCTTTCAATAATGTAAACCTCGGATTGTTTGATTACTTTAATGGTTTTAAAGAAAATAATAAATATAATTACTAAGGCAACAATTAAAAACCACATAGATAAGCCCCCTATAAAATTCGATTTTTATCTAACTCGTCACTTGATCGGTTTTACGATCACCTTTACCCCGTCAATTCTTACAACTTCAATATTTGTGCCTTTTGTAATAAGCGTATCTTTTTCTGCTCTGGCAGTCCAAATTTCACCGTCTATTTTTACCTGGCCTGTAGATAAGGTGGGGTCGATATCTACCGTAACGATTCCTTTTTTGTTGATTGCCGCAAACGCATTGGTATGAACGTTTTTGGTCTTGATATACCTGTTCACCATCGGTCTGGTTAAGAACAATAAAATAGTAGAAACAATAACAAAAACAAATGTTTGAATAACCAGGCTATCCGCAAAGAAGCTTGTAGCCGCCGCAAATAAAGCCCCGATAGCAAACCAAAAAATTAAAATTCCGGTGGTGAATATTTCTAACAACAAACAAATACCCGCAATAATCAGCCAAATTTCCCACATCTGCATGTGCATGTGCGTGAGTCACACCCTCCCTTCTTTTTAACTAAGCAGCTACAATTTTAACTAAACAATTACAAAAAGTGTATCATGAGTAATAATTTTCGACAAGTGACATTACGCCATAGTTACTGGTCAGACCCTGTGTTTGTTAGTACCCGTAGCCCAGGCCCGTAAAGTTATTAACCGTAAGCGATTTCTCGAAGAGTATGAGCGCACGGTTAA
>WQUS01000270.1 GCA_009781965.1 Bacillota bacterium
GCAGTGACACCGCAAACCTAGTGGATGGCGAGTGGAGCAGCGGAGACTTTACTATCCGCCCCAATATGCCAATTGGCGGGCTGTTTATTATGCCTCATGACAGCATACTAAGAAAAATTTATGTTGTATTTTCCATTCCGCGGCTCCAGTCCTTTGAACCAGGTTCGACTATCCAGCCCTTCGTATGTCTGGCGGTTTCACATAGCGAGGACTTTACCTTTACCATTCTTCAGGATACCATTACTTTTACGGATCCCTATGCGGGCGGTATTGATTATCCGGCATATACCAATAGAAGCGGCTCTTTAACCAATTTAAACGACGCCATTCCGGAAGGTACGCTGGTAGCGATTGTCGCGGGCATGATGGCCCAAAATATTACGGATCAAGTCTATTGCAGTTTTACTATCGACGGCGGCCTTTTTTTGGAATAAATACCAGCCCGGGAGAGGAAACTTTTTGCATGAAGATTGGCGATCAGATCATAAAGATAATTAGCGAAACAAAATTTGCCCCGGCGCCGGTTACCGAGGCAGCTGATCTATATCTGGATTTGAGCTTTGACTCGCTGGCCTTTGTAACCCTGTTGGTCAAAATAGAAGAAGCTTATTCAATTACCTTTGATCTCTTGGAGATGAGGCAATGCCTGCGGGTTGGCCGCTTGATTGCTCTGGTGAAAAAGAAAGTGAGGGAGTCTGAACATGATTCGTCGGTTATTAATCAATCAGCCCAATCAGGAAAAGATTGCGGTCATTGAGAATGATCGGGAAATTTTGTATCTTGACCTCTTGCACAAGGCGTCGGCATTGCAACCGCTTTTACCTCAAAGGCAGCACGAAAACATCGCCATCTTTCTGCCGGACGGCAGTGACTTTGTGGCTGCCTTTTGGGGTACTATCCAAGCAGGCATGACAGCATTTCCGCTCAATGTTTTGCTGACCAGGCATGAAATTATGCCGCTGCTCAAGCAAGCCTCCGTGGGGACAGTAATAACCTCAACAGCTTACAGCCACATCTTTGCGGAAATGCAAGCTGGTACGGAGCTGCCCTTAAAAGTTATTTGCCTGGACAGACTCCGGACAGATAAGAGCGTAAACGGAGCCACAGCCGCCGAGGTATCCGCGGACAAACCGATGGTGCTGCTCACTACTTCCGGCACCACGGCAAAAGCTAAGATCGTGATGCTGTCGGAAAAAAATATTGCGGCTTCGCTTTTAGGTTATCTGGAAAAAATGTATTATGCCGAGACGGAATTAAACAAGATCCGCTATGTTCTGGCCGCTCCGTTTGCTTCCGTTTATGGCTTGATGATCCTGTGCGCTTGTCTGGCCAGATCATTTCCGCTGGTTCTTTTAGACCATGCTTTCACCTTGGACGGTCTTTACCGGACAGCGGAAAAACACCGGGTGACCCACTATGAGGGCGGCGGTTCGGTCCTTCTGCTCATGGAGCGTCTGGCCGGCCGGCCGATCCCCTATGACATCCATACCTTGAACTATTTTGGTTTTGGCGGCAGCAAGGTTTCCGCTCAAACCATTGAGAATGTTTTGCGCGCCTATCCCGGGATCACCATTTCACAAGGCTATGGCATGACCGAGACCAGCCCGCAGGTCACAAAATTTGCTTGGGATCGGCCGATCAAACCAGATTCTGCGGGGCTGCCTATCAGAGACGTGGAAATCGCCGTGGAAACCGCGGCAGGGATCACCCGTACTCCCCACACAAGGGGAGAAATCCTGGTTAAAGGTCCGAATGTCATGCTGGGCTATTATAACAATCGGCCGGCAACGGACGAAGTGCTGAAAAACGGCTATTTATATACCGGCGATATTGGTTATCTGGATGAAGAAGGTTATCTGTACATTTGCGGGCGTAAAAAGAGGCTGATCAATGTCCGGGGCTTTAATGTTTATCCGGAAGAGGTGGAAGCGTGTATTCAAAACAGCCGGCTGGCCAAAGACTGTTTTGTTTATGGTCAGGCGGACGAGTCGGCCGGTGAAATAGTCTGCGCCGATATTGTGCCCATGTATCCCCAGGTGCAGGCGGAGGATGTCGCCGGGTATTGCCGGAGCCATTTGGCGGAATTTAAGCAGCCGCAAAGAATTTCTCTTTGCGCGGCGATTAACAGAAACAGTTCCTGGAAAACCGAAGGATAAAAAGGGGAACGCCATGGATCTGCTTAATTACCGCGGCTTCAACTGTCATCTGGCTTGTGTCGTCAATATGGCCGCTGCTTTAGGCGTGAACTATCCCGATGCATTTGTCTCCCTGTGGTCCGAAAGGGAGTTTACCGATTATCCGCCAAACAATATTTATATTTCAAAGCGAGTGTTTGCCAATTTGGATGCATTGGGTACCCAAACAGAAATCTTCAATTGCGCTTCCCCCGCGGAAACAGCCGTAAGTCTGTCTCTGATTCCGGATGGGGAGCTGTTTTTTGTCGGCCTGGAAAGCTTCTATATTCCGTGGCATCCGCTGTATCAACATTTTTATAACCGCCATTATTTTTTTGCCCGTATGGAGCAAGCAGAGTACCTAACCTGCTTTGATCCCATCTTCAATCAAAAAGATGTGCTCATAAAATTTGCTGATATCGCTGCTTTCGCCTATGATTTAGGTTATCTCCGCCTGGCGGCGGCAAAGCCTTTGCCCGCATTAAAGCAGGTGGCCCGGGAGATTCTGGTCAACCATCCGCCAATGCAAAAATACTTGCAGTCGGAAATTCTTAAATGCGAGCATAGACCGCTGGGAGAGTTTGCTCCTCTGATTAAACTGATTGACGCCCTGATCGGTAACCGCTATATGTTTCAGCTTTTCCTGCACCAATCCCCGGCCCCTTTTACCGGCAGCCGGCAGTTTTTTGACGGGAACTTTCTGGGGCGTTGGGATGCGGTTAAAAGCGGACTGTATAAAGCTTACATTCTCAAGGATAAGGAAAAGACAGTCAATGAAGTGAGCGACTTGTTTGTTGGTTTGATCCGTGAGGAAATAGCCCTGGCCAAGGAAATAATCGGGATGGATTGAGGAAAACAGTCTTATTGTTGCCTTGCGGCGGCAGATTGTGTTATCTTAAACACAACCTTAAATATGCTTGCCCAAACACAACGCCGGACGGGAGCGGTCTAATTGCTGACGGTTACAGACCTGGTACTGATTAAGAATCAAAAAACGATCTTGCAGATTGACGAGTTCAGGCTGCGGCAGGGTGACCGGATGGCGTTAATTGGTCCCAACGGCGCCGGCAAAAGTACTTTTTTAAAAGTGCTGGCCTTGCTGGAAAAACCGACTAGGGGATCTGTCTTTTTTCACGACCGGTTGGTGGACAAGACCAATATTTTGTCCTTCCGGCGGCGGATGGCGGTGGTTTTTCAGGAACCTTTGCTTTTAAATACCACTGTGTACAATAACGTGGCTCAGGGTTTAAAATTCAGAGGCGTGGCCAAGGCGGAGGTGGACCGCCGGGTAAACCGCTGGTTGGCGGAATTGAGCATCGCCGGTCTGAGCAAACGGACCCCGCTGCATCTTTCCGGCGGTGAAGCCCAACGGGTTAACCTGGCCCGGGCCTTTGTACTGGAACCGGAGGTTATCTTTTTGGATGAGCCTTTTTCCGCCCTGGATTTTCCCACCAGAGTGGATTTGCTGGAGAAACTGGGGGAACTGCTGAACAATACCGGCACTACCGCGGTCTTCGTGACCCACGATTTTATGGAGATTCCTTATCTGACCAATAATGTGGCGGTCATTGACGATGGCGCGGTGGTCTACCGGGGCGGGGTACGGGAGATTATGGACGGCAGCGTGGCGGTTCCGGCGGTGCGGCGCTTGCTCCGGCCTTATCAAAAAAGCGCCGCGATGCGCGATTCCG
>WQUS01000271.1 GCA_009781965.1 Bacillota bacterium
GTTCATGCTTAAAATAGCTTGTTCCGTATCCCTGATATCCTCTTCCGAAGCCAAATCAATCTTATTGATAATGACCGCATTAGCGTAAGCGACCTGATTTTCAAGCGCCGGCAGCAACTCCGACAACTCTACAAAAGTACAGGCGTCTACAACGCAAATCGCCCCTTCCAGGACATATTCACTTAGCGTTTTGTGCGCTATCCCCGCCAGTATTTCTCCCATGTTAGCAGGATCAGCAAGCCCCGACGCTTCAATGAACAGATATTCCAGACCCCTTAGCGAAAGTTCGATCAAACTGTCAACAAATTTGTCTTTAATGCAGGCACAAAAGACAGAGCCGTTTGACAGTTCGGCCATCTCAATGCCATCCTTCTTGATCAGTTTCGCATCAACATTCACTTCGCCGAACTCATTGACTACAACTCCAATCTTATGATCGCTGTATGACTCAAGCAAAGATGTAAGAAGAGTAGTCTTTCCCGCACCCAAAAAACCGATCAGCAATATAACTCTTGTCATAACACCCTCTCCAAATCATCAATATCGGCCCAGTCTAAGAGACTGAGCCGTTAGTTCATATGAATCGCAAGGAAACCTACTTCTTCATCGCCGCTTTAATATCCGCGATCAGTTCCTCTTTGCTTGGGATAATGGATATCCATTTTTGTTCGCCGTTAATGCACATTGACGGAAGTTGTTTGATCGCCATTTTTCTGGTTCTGGCAATGTCCTCTTTACGAAAATATTTATATACGCGATAATCGGCCATGTCTTTAATCTCATCGTAGATATCCTCCACACTGGCCAGCATGTACGTACATGCCGCGCACTGCTCAGGATCCAATAAGAACAATTCAATCAAAACCTTGTCTAAATTAGCGTAATCGGGTATCTCGACATCGGTATCGTCAACAACGGCTTGATAGTTTGCGATCAGTTTTCGCGCGTTGTCCGGATGATGCACAGCCTGCGCGCAGGCAATAGTATTCTCGATAGGCGTATCGTAAGGCATATCGCAGCCTGGGCTGATGATCAGGTTTCGGTGATCCGGTATGCTGTCCATAAGATCAATAACGCTTTTCATATTGTCTTCCTGCGTTCCATGCAGCATGTGTGTGGTCAGCGGAATATTGCCGCCAATGGTAATATTATACCGATCTGTTACTTCTTTGGCTTTAGCCAGATTGACATTCTCGTCTACCGAGATCCCATCCGGATTCATTTTGCACATCACATCAATCTGTCTGGTCGCATCGCCGCATACAAAAAAGCTTGACAGTACTCCCTGAGCGCGAATATAGTCAAATACCGCCGTGAAAGTCTCTGACAATGTTTTTTCAATGTGTTTTGGCGATACTTGGCTGATCAGCGGATCAACAACGGCGATGATGTCCATTCCGGTAGCAATATACATCCGGGACATCGCAATAGCCACCTGACCGCAATAAGCAACCAGCTCTTTCACATACTGCGGATCTTTTAGCATGTCCGTAAAAATACCCGAACCCCTAAGGTGCGACGCCAGGGTGAACGGCCCGCAAATCAGGCCATACAGCGCAACATCATTGCCAATCGCAGCTTTGATGCGCCTCTTGGCCGATAAGATCATCGGAATTCTGCCTGATTCTTCCGTCGGAATCTTGCAATTGCATGGCAGCATCTTGTTTTCTTCCAGCGGATGAGACCTTACGGACGGCGGATTATCCCTGGCCCATAACAGCTCGCAGCCCAGAATCTCAGCCTCCATCTGCAAATCAAACGTAATCGGCATCCCGTCAGGCTCGTACAGCCTACTCACCTCTAAAAGCGATTCCACCAGCTTATCTTCTTCTCTTAAAATTTGTTCGGCCGTATACCCTTTTAATTTCGCCGCATGAACGCCAGCAAACGGCACCCACGGCAGAGTGTCGGTTTTCTCATGGGCCATCGCTTTCAATACTAATTCTTTTCCCATTATTTCTGCCTCCTTATGTTTTAGATGCTTTTTTTCTAGATACTTTTAGACTATTTAGTGCCATCAGCGCAACCGATTAACTCGCGTCCCTCATAGATTACCTCCCCATAAAATGTAGTTTGGCAAACAACAACTTATTGTTGGCCGCGACCTAAACAACATCATTGACCAACATGTGCAAACGGCAGGCTCAATTAACCCACCTTTAAACCTCTTAAACGGGTAAAACCGTGTAGATTTTAATTTTCTTAAAATTACGTTTTTTTAAATTTCTTCTGTAAACACATCGGTTTTTTGCTTTTTCCGCATGTATTTTTATCGTTAGTAAACCAGCGTAAACCAAGTGGAAAAAGCACGGACATAGCACAGATATAGCTTGATATGTGGGTTCTTTTGGTGGTATGACGTTTAGAAGAGAAATAAATGCAATAGTTTTGAAGGTTACTTTTAGTTTAAATGAAAGCACAATTACAGTCAATAGTTTTTTTGTTTTTATTTTTTAGTATTCAGCTATTTTTATGCTACTTAATAACTAAATTTTTACATAACAAACTAAGTCAATCGTACCTTAATATATTTAGGTAAATTGACGGAATCTAAAAATAAATCATGGACATCGCAAAATAAATTACAAAATTAATTTGATACTTTATCGCATCGGCAGACTTGGTGCTAGTTATTGTTACGGTGAATGGAATAATAATTAACTGTATGCTGGTCTTGTCGGACGATGCGGAAAAATCTAATTTTATCTCAAACCACATTACTGTACTTATACGTTGGATTCGGTCTACCGGAAGTTAGGCATCTCATTTCCTATTTTGTTCTTGCAATCTCTTTACGACCTCAAATAATAATGTTGTCTTGCCAGCGCCCAGAAAACCGCCAACTATAATAAGTTTTGTTTTCATTTTGCTTCCTCCTAGTCCTTGCCACAGCAACAGGTATCATTTTTTCGGTTCAACAGTAACGCGATCCGGCCAAACAATAACCCGGCAAGTACCGCACCTATTATCGGAGCAACCATGTAAACCCAAAAAAATCCGCCGTATGGGTCAGAAAAAACCTCGTTTCCCCAGCCAAATATCCACGCAACCATGCGGGGGCCGAAATCCCTGGCCGGATTAAATCCCGCCTGTGTGAGCGGAGCAATCAGGCAAATTAATGATGTGACAGTTAACCCGATGAACAGCGGAGCAATTGAACTGTCCGGCTTCCCTACGTTGCAGCCTTCGGTGAGGAAAAATACCATCAGAGCCAGTATGAAAGTGCCAAATCCCTCCGCCACCATTGCAATTGGCAGGGAAACCACCGCCGCCCCACCGCCGGACGCGCCGTAAAACTCCCCGAACATTCTGGCGGTTGTAATTGAGTTGGACGCGCCCCGGACGATATTGTGGGCAGACTCATACGCGGCAATGGACGGGTTAAATAATAAAATTAACATCATTCCTGCGACAAACGCGCCAACAAACTGCCCGCATAAGTAGACCGACAGTTTTTTCACGTTCATTCGTTTTGTTACCGCCATTGCCACGGTAATTGCAGGGTTTAAGTGGGCGCAGGACAGATGGCGGGTGGCGTATATAGCGAGCGTAATGCCAATCCCCCATACGATGGCGATTTGAAACAGCCCGCTGAAAGAGTTAAATATAGTGGAAACTACCACCGCACCACAGCCAAACAGCACCAAGATAAAACTACCTAAAAATTCTCCTAAAAAATCACTCAAAAAGTTAGTTTTGCTTTGCAATATCAGTCACTACTTTATATGTTTTTTGCTTAAATATTTTGTTCTAACCCTTTTGCTTTCTGACCCATTTGGCCGCGCCGTACTCTTGAACGGTTTCCACCATCGCTTTCAGGTTCGCCAAAGGAGCATCCGGCCAAATGTCACAGCTGG
>WQUS01000272.1 GCA_009781965.1 Bacillota bacterium
GGACGGCCCAGGCGGGGTTGGAAAGCGCCCGGGCTAATTATGACCACGCTTTTATCAAATCCCCCATCAGCGGGGTGGTTACCGCGGTTAACATTAACCCCGGCGAACTGGCCAGTCCTGGCTCGCCCACACCGGTGGTGACGGTGATCAATCTGGACAAGGTGGTGGTTAAAGCCACTGTTACCGAGGGGCAGATCAACACGCTCAAGCAGGGCCAGCAGGTGCCGGTTATGGTGACCGCCGTTTCCGCGACGCCGCTGACCGGAGTAATCACCGACATTTCCCCGGCGGCTGACGCTGCCAGCAAGGCTTATCCCATTAAAGTGCAGCTGGACAATAAGGATCATCTTTTAAAACCAGGTATGTTTGCCGAATTGCGGCTCAGTCAAAGCCAGCCGGCGACTCTGTTGGCGCCCAAAGAAGCGGTGGTGCAAATCGGCGGCGTGGATAATGTTTGGATCGTCGTTGACGGCAAAGCCACCAGTCAACCGGTTACCACCGGCAGCAGCGACGAGAAAAACATTCAAATTTTGAAGGGGCTCAAAGAGGGCGACCAAGTTGTTACCTCCGGCCAAAATATGCTGCAGGAAAACGCTAAGGTGGAAATTAAAAAACCGGCTGCCACAACTCCGGCTGGAGCAAGCTCAGCCGGAACAACTTCGGCCGGAGTAACATCGGGCGGAACAACCGCAGCGGAAACAAAATCTGGCGAAGCAACCCCAAGCGGAGCAGCTTCGGCCGGGGCAGCCTCGAGTGAAACAAAATCAGCAGAGACAAAATCAGGTGAAACAAACTAATGAAAGTAACTGATATTTCGATTAAGCGGCCGATGCTGGTTACCGTAGTGATCATTGTGGTGCTTTTGCTGGGGGGGGTATCCCTGAGCCGGCTGAGCATCGACCTGATGCCCAATATGCAGCTGCCGGTCATCGTGATCAGCACCACTTACCCGGGGACCAGCCCCGAAGAAGTGGAAGAGCAGGTTACTAAACCGCTGGAATCGGTGCTTAGTTCGGTGAGCGATTTGGATACGATCTCTTCCACCAGCAGCACGGGCAGTTCTATCGTGATGCTGCAGTTTGCCTGGGGCACCGATATTAATTTTGCTTCTCTGGACGCCCGGGGGAAAATAGATATCATTCGCAGTTATTTGCCGGATAAGGTCAGCGCGCCGACTATTTATAAGGCCGACCTCAGCATGATGCCGATTATGCAGATAGCGGCTCAGGGCAAGGACTCCATGGCCTTGACCCAACTGCTGGACGATGCTATTGTGCCCCGGTTGGAACGGGTAAGCGGGGTAGCCAGCGTTTATTATGTGGGCGGCTGGAAAAGGGAAATCCAGGTGCAGGTGGATCCGGTGAAGTTAAACGGCTACGGTTTAAGTTTAAACAGTCTGACCAGCGCTTTAAGTACGGAGAACTCGAACTTTTCCGCCGGTACCGTGCGGGAGGGCCGGAATGATTTACTGCTGCGGGTGACCGGTGAACTGACCAATCTGGATCAGGTGCGCCGGATTGTGGTGGGCAATTTTGGCGGCTCACCGGTCTATTTGAGCGATGTGGCCCAGGTGGTGGACGGGCAGAAAAAGGTGACCCAAATTAACCGGGTCAACGGGGAGCCCGGCATTTCCCTGATGATTAGCAAACAAAGCGGCGCCAATACGGTAGCGACTTCCCAGGCTGTCCGGGCGGAGCTGGCCCAACTGCAGCGGGAAAATCCCGGCGTCAAATTTGCGGTGACTACGGATCAGGCGCTGTATATTGAACAATCGATTAATAACCTGGTGCGGACAGCGGTAGAAGGCGCAGTGCTGGCGGTGCTGATTATTTTGCTGTTCCTGCGCAGTTTCCGCAGTACGGTGATTATTTCCACCTCCATTCCGATTGCTATTATCGGGGCCTTTGTACTGCTTTATTTTGACGGCATGACCATTAACGTGATTACTCTGGGTGGTTTGGCTTTAGGGGTTGGCTTAATTGTTGACGACTCCATTGTGGTGTTGGAAAATATTTATCGCCATTGCGGCCAGGGTTTGGACCGGGTGAGCGCCGCCAGACAGGCTACCGACGAAGTGGGCGGGGCGGTAATTGCCTCTTCGCTGACGGTGGTAGCGGTGTTTCTGCCCATCATTTTTGTGCAGGGGTTGGCGGCTCAGCTGTTCACGCCCATGGCCCTCAGTATTAGTTTCTGTATCCTGGCTTCTTTGGCGGTGGCCATTACTCTGGTGCCGTTGCTGGCCTCCCGGTGGCTTAAAGTAGCTCCGTCCGGGACCGGCGCAGATGTAAGCCAGACGGGCACAAACCAGGCAGACACAAACCAGGCGGACCTAAGTCAAGGCAAATCAAAATCCCGGGGCTGGCAGCGTTTGTACGATGCTTCCGAGCGGGGATTTAATAAGATTAATGATTATTACCGGATTCTTTTGCAAGGGGCGTTAAAGCGGCGCTGGCTGACCATACTGGTGGTGTGGGTGATCTTTTTGCTTACTTTGGGTGCTATTCCGCTGGTGGGGATGGAGTTTATGCCTGCTTCGGATCAGGGCGCGGTGGCCGTATCCGTGGAAATGCCCAAAGGGACCGCGCTGGCTGAAACCGATCGGGTAGTCAGGGAAATCGAAGCGGTTGCTCAAACGATGCCCGGTATTGACAGTATCACCAGCAGCGTTGGCAGCAGCGGTTCCATGCTGGGCGGCGGGGATACCAACCAGGCCCAGGTCACGCTGACCATGCTGCCTCTGGCCCAGCGGAAGAATTTTTCCGCCGCTGATCTGGTCACCCGGTTAAGCGGTCAGCTGAAGCAGGTGCCTGGCGCCGATATTAAGGTTTCGGCGGCTCAGCGACAGATGGGCGGCAGCAGCGCGCCCGTAGATATTCAAATTAGCGGTAATGATTTAACGATCCTAACCGATCTGGGCAATCAAGTGGCCGAGGCGGTGCGGCAGGTGTCCGGCGCCAGAGAGGTAACCAGCAGCTTGCAGGAAGGGCGCCCCGAACTGCACGTGCTGATTGACCGGGACCGGGCGGCCGGCTACGGTTTAAATCTGACGCAGATTGCGACTACGGTAAGTACGGCGGTTAACGGTACGGTGGCTACCACCTACCGGGTCGGCGGCAAGGATGTGGATATGCGGGTACAGCTCATTGGCGGTAAGGCCAGCGATTTTACTGTCAACGCGCTGTCCGGCCTGACCATTACCTCGCCGTCCGGGCTGTTGGTGCCGCTTAATCAAGTGGCTAAGTTGCAGCAGGGAGAAGGCCCGAACTCCATTAGCCGGAAGAACCAGGCGCGGCAGGTGAACATTACCGCTCAGTTGCTGCCAGGCCATCCCCTGAGCGTGGTCACCAAGAATATTCAGCAAAAAATAACCCAGCTGCATTTGCCGCCGGGCTATAATGTGTCTTACGGCGGCGATCAGCAACAAATGATGGAGAGCTTTGGCGCTTTGGGGCTGGCCTTGATCCTGGCTATTATTCTGGTCTATCTGGTCATGGTGGCCCAGTTTGAGTCCCTGCTGTACCCATTTGTGATTATGCTTTCAGTGCCGGTTACTTTAACCGGCGTGGTGATTGCGTTACTGATTAGCGGCCGGTCTTTCAGCATTACGGCCTTCATCGGGGTGATTATGCTGGTGGGGATTGTGGTTAAGAACGCCATTGTGCTGGTGGACTATGTCAATATTCTGCGGCGGCGGGGCATGGAGCGGAACCAGGCGATTTTGACCGCCGGTCCGGTGCGCTTGCGGCCTATTTTGATGACGGCTTTTGCCACGGTCATGGCGATGCTGCCTATGGCGTTAGGGATTGGCGAAGGGGCAGAATCCCAGGCT
>WQUS01000273.1 GCA_009781965.1 Bacillota bacterium
GGGGGCGTTTTGTTTGCCGTACTCCAGCCTGATAATATTATAGGGGTTGCGGTTATAATATTCCTCCTGTGCCTCCCGGTCTATTACGTCATACGGCGGCGTTACTAAATCCTTGATCTCCCCGGCTTGCTTCTCGTTATAGCGTATGCCGCACAGGGGTATAATACCGGCCATTATTTCTCCTCCCAGTGATCTAGATATAGATATAGATACTTTTTGTTATTTTACCATCATATTTTACCATAACCAACGGTAACAATAAACAGGTTGCCTTGCGTTTGGCATATTTACGCCTGGCGGCAAGTATACATTTTACTTGAAGGGGTGATCTGATGAACAATACCACGTGGTTAATATTCAGCCGGAAAAAGATTATGACCGTACTGGTTGTTCTGGCGCTTTTATTGGCGCTGTTTTGGCTTAGCAATTCTTTGCGTGCCCGGGTCATCAACCCGCCGGCGGAATTTCAGACGGCGCTGCTAAACACGCAAAACAGCCAGTTCTTTTGCTTCAGCGTGCAGATTAAAATAGGCGACCGTTTAATTTCCAATATCGAGGGCAAAAAAGCGGCGCCCGACGGGATTTACATTACCGGAACCATGCAGAACACGCCGATAGAGTTTATGCACCTTGACGGCAAAGCTTATATTAAAGGTTACTGGTCTGCCGATTGGTCGGTATTGCCGGACAGCAGTATGATGGACTCGGAATTGTTTATTACCGAGTTAAACCCTTTGGGCAGTTTTGTTTTTAGGGACATCCCGGTTATTAAATTCGTGAAACAGGAAAGAATTAAAGGGACATCGCTGCAGGTGCTGGAACTGCGGCCCATTGTTGAAAACCAGCTGATGGAATTAAACTATGAAAATTTTATTTACCGCGTCTGGCTGGATCCCAGAGATAAACTGATTAGGCAAGCGCATATTACGGCGGCTGGCAAAAACAGCAGCCGGGACAAACTGGATATTGTCATTAAGATGTGGGACTACAATAAGCCGATAACCATAACGCCACCCAAAATATATTGATCCTGCTTAACCCTTAACAAACACTGAACATTAAACTGGCATCTGGCGACGGTTGTTTTTCCGTCGCCAGATGCCAGCTTTTGTGTTCGGATATGGGTGACAATCTTAAGTAATTCAGGATACTTTGATTACCATAGCTGCGCCGGTGTCTCCGGCCGCGCAGCCGGCAAACAGTCCGTAGCCGCCGCCCAGGATAACCAGCTCTTCAATCATTTCCATAATGCCGCGTCCGGCGGTTGGTCCCTGGGGATGGCCGTAAATCAGGGAACTGCCGTAATTGTTGAATTGCATAACGTCGATGTTAAGCTCGTGAGCCAGATACAAGTCATTGGCGGCAAAGGGATTATGGGTTTTGACGGCTTTGACGTCGTTAATACCGATACCGGCTTTGGCCAGGGCCATCCTTGCCGCCGGCACCACTGCCATGGCCATATGGGCCTTGGGAGCGCGGGCATAGCCGTAGGAAAGTACTTGGATGGTAATTTTGCTATCTGCGCTCATGGCGGCGGCTTTTTCTTTCGTACAGACTACGATACCGCAGTTGCCGTCCGCCGGGTGGGTTTGAGCGCCAAAGGAGTGCGCGCCGCCTTCGATGACCGGTTTTAGTTGGGCCAGCCCTTCCCTGGTGGTGGGTGTTACGCCTTCGTCCGCCTCAATGACGGCGGTTTCCTTTTTATTTTTTTTGTATTCTATCGGAAACATATAGCGTTTTTGAAATTCCCGGTCATTGGCCAGGGCGTCCTGGTACTGTTCGTAACGCCTTAAGGCTACTGCGTCGCAATCTTCCTTGGTGATCCCCCCTGCTTTTTTGACCACGTTTTCCGCCGTTTGAATCATGGGTACTTTGCCCCAGGGGTCATAATTAAAGTTGTCCATGCCCCAGTTTTCCGAAACTACTTCGCCGCCGGGGCCGTTGGGGTTGGGCCAGATGGTGTGGGGAGCGTTGGACATGCGATCAGTCATCAGGCAGAACACATGCTCAAAAAGACCTGATTCAATGCCTGCCGCCGCCTGGCTGACGCAAGTGGTAGATGTCGAACAAGCTTGTGGCACGTGGCAGCCGGGGATGTCTTCGGCGCCCATTAAGGCCGCGGCCCAGGGAGCGGCGTAAAAGCTGTGCTGCTGTCCGACAGTTTTGCCTAAGAAGAGGTATTCAAAAACCTTGGGATCGATATTCTTAGCGGCAAGCCATCTTTTTGCGGTTGTCGCCCCCAGCACCACGGAGTTTTCATTTTGCAGGCTGCCCTGCCAGCGGACAAAGGGGGAACTGTAATAAGCCCGGTAAGGAATATAAGATTTGGTATACATCAAATGACCTCCTAAATTTTTATTTGCGGTAAGTTGGTTATGTTCAGTTAGTTGGTTTATAGTCAGTTAGTTGATTTTTAGTCAGATGCCATACTACTTGCCGGTGAAGTCCGGTTTTCGTTTCTCCAGGAAGGCGGTCATGCCTTCCTGGCTGTCGGCGCTGGCGAAAGCGGTAACCACGTTTTGGACTTCCAGGAGCAACGCCGAGGCCAGATCAATGTTCATGCCGGTGTTGATGGCCTCTTTGGCCATTTGCAGGGCCACCGCCGGTTTGGCGGCCAGCCGGCGGGCTAATTTTTTGGCTTCTGCCATCAGGGATGCAGCCGGCACTACTTGGTTGACTAAACCCAGTTTCTTGGCGGCAGCGGCGTCAATCGGGTCGCCTAAAAATATCAGCTCCTTGGCTTTGGCCGCGCCAATCAGCCGGGAAAGACGTTGGGTGCCGCCCGCGCCGGGGATCAGGCCGAGGTTAATTTCCGGCTGGCCGAATTTCGCGCTGTCGGCAGCCAGGCGAAAATCGCAGGCCAGAGACAGCTCACAGCCGCCGCCCAGGGCGAGTCCGTTAACGGCGGCAATAACCGGTTTTTTTGGTTGGCGATTTTCTCCAAGGCCACCCGCGAGACTTGACAAAAGTTATATGCTTCCACTGCCGTGAGCTTAATCAGTTCGGTAATATCCGCTCCGGCGGCGAAAGCCTTGTCCCCGGCGCCGGTAATAATCACCGCCTTAACCGTGTCATCTGATTGCAGCTCGTCGGCGGCCCGGTCAAGCTCCCGAAACAATTGATTGTTGAGGGGGTTCACCGGCGGGCGGTTTAAGGTGACGACGGCCAGTCCATCTTCCTTATGCAGTTGTATGACTTCATAGGCCAAGATTAAGCTACTCCTTTCTTTGCTGATGTATGATGCTTTAAACCTGTTTAAACGGGCCGCGACTTTTAGCGTAATCATTATGTCATATAATACTATGATATGTACTACTATAGCGCATACTATAACGATAATAATAAAACAGGTAATTCCTCAAGCCAATTACCTTAATTATACATCAAGTATAAACCAGCCGCCGGAGAAAAAACATCACTTAAAAGCATGGCTCCCATGGTTGAAAAAGGGTGAATATCGGATTAACCTTTTTAGGTTAAACAAAATTATTGACAGTATTTTGGGCGGAGTGTAAGATATTTGTATAAAACACTGGATAGTAACCGCGTCATTGCAGTATGGGATAAATATGGGAGGGAGGGCGACTTATGTTCGGCAGCGCAAAACAGGTTAGCCCGGAGCTGGTACTGGCCTGTCAGGTTAATTCCTCCTTTGAAACCACCAAAAAGCTGGAAAACACTTTACAACAGGTGCTGGATACATCGGTCCTGTCATTTGATTTCGAACGGGCGTCACTGGTTTTGATCAGAGAAGGCAAACCGCCCGTCTGGTGGCATGCCGCAAAGCATCCCGTACCGGACAGTACCCCCTCCCGGGGCTGCTGGGTTGATTTGTTTAATGAATTAAACCTGTCCGGCCTGAAAGGCGATCGGTTACTGGAACCGATGGGCCCGGTGGCTTATACGACCATGCCGGTTATATTGCAGGCTGACGACCCCTTGGGCGTCATGGAAGTGGGCATATTCGACACCGACGCCGCAACCGGCGACTATATGCTGAATAAGGCGGTGTCATTAGGCCGCCATATGGCTGATACCATTCAGGAGTCTCTTTTTGAGGAGCAAAAGGATCGCTATTTTAGGAAGCTGTCCGTTTGGCTGGAAATGATCAGTACGATTAGTTCGACGCTTGATATCCAGCAAGTGCTGCATGTGGTGACCCAGCTAACCGCGGATCTTTTTTCCGCCCGCTGCTGCATTTATATGCTTGACGAACATACGCAAAGGATTATCCCCGCGGTGGCAGTGGGGAGTTATGACAATAAGCTCAAAGAAAAGTTTAAGGCTCTGAAAAACTGTCAGCCCTTCCCCGCGCTGACGATGGCCATGGAAACGCAGCGGCCGGTGATTGTCAATCCAAGCAATATTAGCAGTCTCTATCCGGTCAGTATCATCGAGGACTTTAATTACCGCTGGGTGATCGTGGCGCCCATTGTGAAACAGTACAAAGTACACGGTTTGATGCAGGTGGACAGGCCCGATGCGATTACCGGTTTTGACGCCGAAGCGACGGAAATAATTTTCACCATTGCCAGGACCACCGCTATCGCTCTGGAAAACGCCAAGTTGGTTGAGGAGCTTGGGCAAAAGGAACAGCTGCTGCACCATCTGGTGGATAAAATAATTACCGCTCAGGAAGACGAGCGCAAAAGACTGGCTTCGGATCTGCACGACGGCATTATTCAATCGTTAATTGCCATTTGGTATCGTTTGCAGCGGATTACCTCGGATGTGCAAGGGGCGCCGGTCACATTAAACAATGAAATAATCAATTTAACTGATATGCTGGGTGAGCAGATTCAGGATATCCGGCGCATCCTGTATGATTTAAGGCCGATTATTCTGGATAACTACGGTTTGGTGCCCGCCGTTCAATCCCACGCCGCTAAAATTCAGGAGCAAAACGGGATTAAAATCAACCTGTCTATCCAGGGTGAGGATTTAAGATTTTCTCCCCAGGTTGAAATTACTCTTTTCCGCATTATTCAGGAAGCGCTGAACAATGTCATTAAACATTCCGGCGCCACAATGGTTGATATTAACTTTGCCGCTGACGGACATAACGTGCAAATGTCCATCCGGGATAACGGCGCCGGGTTTAAGGAAGATCAGACGGACCCGCCTAAACCGGACAGCGGTCTTGGCCTGGTGAGTATTCAGGAAAGGGCCCTGCTGTTGAACGGCGCTTGTACGATTGACTCCTGGCCTGGGCAGGGCGCCGAGATCAAAATTACCGTTCCGATTAATACGAGTAATAGGTACGACCATTTGGCTTCGGACAGGATTAGCTGATTAACGGATGGAAGCCGGTGGGATAACGGAGGAGATGTGTTTTGGCTAACATTAATTTAATGATTGTTGACGATCACCCGATGATCAGGGAAGGTTTGGCGACGATGCTGTGCAACTGTGAGGATATCCGCATCGTGGGCAGCTGCGAGGACGGTGCGGAAGCCAACCGGCTGGCCTGTACGGAAAACCCGGACGTAATTCTAATGGATATCCAAATGGGCGCTACCAACGGGATTGACGTGGCCAGGCAGATTATCGAACAGCGCCCGGAAATCAAAGTGATCTTTCTGACGGTGTTTGAGGATACCGAGTTTATGCGGTTGGCTCTGCAGGCCGGCGCCAGCGGTTATATTTTAAAGCATGTTTCCAGGGAAAAACTGATTGATTCCATTCGCCGGGTTTACACGGGGGAGAAAATAATTGATCCCTCCGTGATGAACACCATTGTCAATGACTATGTGGAGTTATCACGAATAGCCGGTAAGCCTGAGGAGAGCAAAAAGCAGGCCATCCAGTTTACTCCCCGGGAGAAAGAAATATTTTTTCATCTGGCCAAAGGGATGACGAATAAAGAAATTTCGGTGGTTACGCACTTGTCCGTAGATACGATTAAAACCCACCTGCGCAACATCTACCGGAAACTGAACGTTAAAAACCGCTCCCAGGCCATTAACCAGGGCACCAAATATGTAAACTTGAATTTAAATTATCACTGCGATCGGTAAGTCTGCGTTCGATAAATCGCGGCGTCCCATGGCGCTGCTTGCGTGCCGTATTCACTTTGAGTACCAATGAACACTGTATAGTCTCGAACCTCGAACCTCGAGTTAGCCGTTACTTGCCCTTGCGGACCGGAAACACGCCGCCGTGAATACGTCTGGCGTCGGAAACGTTAAAAAAGGCGTGGGGACAGATCTTGTTAATAATGCTCAGCGCCTTGTTGAGATCCTTACGTTTAATCATTACAAACAGCATGGTTCTTTCGCCGTCCCGGCCGCTCCCCTTGACCGAGGTAACGCCGAAACCCTCCCGGCGCGCTAAACAAGTAAATTTTTCCACTAAATCTCTGGGCGGAATAATATTGATGGATAAAAACCCCAAGGCTAATTTAGACTCAATGTAGCTGCCCAGATAATTGCCTGTGGCGAACCCGCCCGCATAAGCAACCACTTTCCCCGGATCGGTCAAGCCGCCTTTTAATACGGCATTGAGCGCCAGGACAAATATCGCCACCTCAAAAAAACCGATTACCGAGGCCCATACCCGCCGGTCCTTCATCAACATCAAAATGCGCAGCACATCCAGGGACATGTCTGTCACCCGGGCAAAAAAAATAAACAAGTAAGGGTAAATAACCGGAAACCATTGTTCCACTTAGCCAACCCTCCAAAGCTGCTTGGCGCGTCAAAACAGTTAGTTTAGAGCGGAAGTCTTGAGCTTTTGTTCCTTTCTTTGGATGGCCTCCCGGTAACAGGTCAGCAATTGGCTGGTGCAATTGGCGGCGGAAATTTTCTCCGCGTTGCGGGCGGCGTTTTGACCTAGCCTATCCAGCAGCTGCCGATCATCCAGCAGCAGTTTGATTTTATCCACAAACTGTTCCTGATCTAAATCGGTCAGAAAACCGTCGACCCCGTCTTCAACCATTTCGGAAACGCCGTTGGCCCGGACTGCCACCACCGGCAAGCCGGCTGTTTTAGCCTCGCCAATGACCAGCCCTTGGGTTTCGGTGACCGAAGCGAAGGCAAATATGTGGGCGCTGTTATAGGCCAAGGCTGTTTCTTCACCGGTCAGAGCGCCGGTAAAAATCACCTGTGCGTCGATGCCCAATTCATGGCATTGTTTTTCCAGGGCCTCCCTTTCCGGCCCTTTGCCTACCAGGACCAGTTTGACATCCGGGTAGCCGGCGGCAATTTCTTTAAAGCTGTTGATGATAAACCCGAAGTTTTTTTCTTTGCCCAAACGCCCAACGGACATAATGATTTTTGTCGCCGGGGCAAGGTTAAATTTAGTTTGCAGCCAGTTTTTTTGTTGCTGGCGAAAGTTTTCCAGTTTGATGCCGGTGGGGATGACCCTGATGTCCGCCTCCACCCCCCAGCTTTTCAAGTGGCCGGTGATAATCCCGGTGGGAACAATGACCTGGTCACATTGATTGCAAAACTCGGCGCAGAATTTTTTGGTTATTTCCCGGGTCAAAGTTTGCCCAAAGGGCACATAGTGAACATATTGATCATAGAGGGTGTGAAAAGTAAAGATTAACGGCAGGTTCAGTTTTTTGGCCCATCGGGCGCCCAAACGCCCCAGCATAAAAGGCGAATGTACATGGATCACATCCAGGTTAAGTTTCTTCAGCATCGGACGCAGCCGCACGGAAATAGGCACCGCCAGGGCAAAGCCGCTGTTGGTTGGCGCCGGGATGGATGAAAACCGGAAGACATATTGTTCATTGTCCGCGCAACGGGGGTAGTCAGGAGCAAAAATATATATTTCATGGCCCTGATCCCGGAGTTCGGCCGAGAATGTTTCGATGGATCTTACCACTCCGCTGGTGTAAGGCAGGTAGCTGTCGGTAAAGATCCCGATTTTCAGGCCCAATGACGGTCACTCCTTTCCTGGAACTAAGAACATATTCATGGCGGTGATACGCCAGCCGGCAGACGTATTGGATAATTTTAGCAGCGCCGCGCTCCTGTCTTCGGTGGTCCCATCCGGGTTCTGATCATAGAATAAGGCTAAAACCAGGGCGCTGCTGCCATCCTGATAAACAATATGGCAATTGGAGACAAAAGTCAAGGTAGACCAGTCGGTGCACACGCTTCTGAATTGTTTAACCGACGTTAGTATTTTCGTCAGCAGTGCGCCGCTGTACATGCTGCCGAGCCTTTCCTGATAGTCTGGCTCATTTACCCAGCCATTATACTCCAAAGCATCGGAAACCAGCTGTTTGATTGCCGTCGGATCGTCTGTCTCATGCCCCCGGTTAAAAGTAACAGCAGCCTGATAGTTGATAACCAGACAAAACAGGATAATCAGGGGCGAAGAAAAAAGTTTCAAGGATGCCACCTCCGGTAAAATATGTTATATATACTAAATTTTAACATATTTATATTGAAGTTGCACCCTCAAACGAGTGAAAATATTTTTTTAATTATAATCTTCTGCTTTTTTCCGGCCGCAGCGGGATATCGCCCGGTTGGGTAATGGCCTTTTCCAGCAGTGCCACCAACCGATCCCGATCCCTGTTCAGGACGCCGCCCAGGGGCAGGTAGTTGGAGGCATGGTTGGAGCGGAAAACACAATTGGTTAAATTGACATTTTCCAATAAACATTTAAGCTCGGCCAAAAAGCCCATTGTATCGGGCACTTCAAATTCCCCTCGCTGCACCCGGCGGTACAGCGGGGTATTACGCAGTACCATTAGCGTAAGGGTCCCGGCATAATTAGGGTCAATGGCGCTTAACACTTTGGCTGTGTCCGTGGCGTGTTCGCGCCATAAAGCGGTGCCCCCCAATCCGTCAATGATGGTCACGGAAAGTTCGAATCCCGCCGCCATGGCTTTGCGGCCCGCTTCAATCATCTCAGTGGGGTTTACCCCTTTGCAGACTGCCTTTAAAATGGCTTCATTGCCGCTTTCCAAACCCATATAGAGCATGGTTACGCCTGCTTGGCGGATCTCTTTTAATTCCGCTTCGCTTTTGGCCAGGATGTCCAGGGGCCCGGCATACATGGTGACCCGCTCCAGGCCGGGAAATTTACTGTACAATCGCTCTACCGTCTGGATAATCAGCGGGGCCGGCGCCGCTAAGGCGTCGCCGTCGGCCAGGAAAATCCTTTGCGTGCCGATCATCTGCTGGGCGCAGGAATCAATGTCGTTTTTCATTTCCTCCCAGGATTTAATGCGGAATTTCTTGCTCCTGAAGGAACCGCAGAAGGTACAGGCGTTGTGCCGGCACCCGATGGTTAATTGCAGGATCAGGCTGAATGCCTCACTGGGCGGTCTGAATACCGGCGGTTCTAAATGCATAACGGTCCTCTCCTGTTCAGAGTTTGTTGACACTCAAAGTGAATACGGTACGCAAAACCGTTAACCGTAAGCGATTTCTCGGAGAGCATGAGCGCATGGTTAACGGTTTTGCGTGCCGCTCGATGCGAAAGCAGTAACTATTCGGAGTTTTGTGTGCGCATTGCGGCGCTTAAATGCCGAGGGAAATACCCAACTCCCTGGCCACTTGGATCATCTCGCCGTCAACAGGCACGGTGCGCAATTCGCCGACCGCGTCCGCCAGCGGCGCGGAATCAATGTTCTGGCCTTTTAAACAGCACATGCGCCCAAAATTACCTTCGGCTACCAGGTTCACGGCGCCGGCGCCGTAACGGGTGGCCAAAATGCGGTCGAAAGCGGTAGGCGAGCCCCCCCTTTGCAAGTGTCCTAAGACGGTGACCCGGCTTTCCTGGCCGGTGGCTGCTTCAATAGTCCGGGCGATTTCGTCGCCAATGCCGCCGAGCCGGATCGGATCAAAGCTGCCCTCCACTATTTGTTTGACCATCATCTCGCCGCCTTTGGGTTTAGCCCCTTCCGCCACCACGATAATGCTGAATTTTTTCATTTCTCTGCTGCGGGCATTAATTTTTTCAATCACCACGTCCAGGTCATAGGGAATTTCCGGGATTAAAATTACGTCCGCTCCCCCGGCCAGTCCCGAATATAAGGCTATCCAACCGGCATAACGGCCCATGACTTCCAGCACCATCACCCGGTGATGTGATTCGGCGGTGGTATGCAGTTTATCCAGGGCCTCGGTGGCGGTGGACAGAGCGGTGTCAAAGCCAAAGGTTTGATCGGTGGCGGAAAG
>WQUS01000274.1 GCA_009781965.1 Bacillota bacterium
AGTTATTAACCGTAAGCGATTTCTCGAAGAGTATGAGCGCACGGTTAATAACTTTACGGGCCGGCTCGATGCGAAAGCAGTAACGTGTGACCAGTAACACTAAATCACAAAGAAAGCCGGAACAGCCATTAATCTTCGTATGGTTTTGTTGTCGCTCGGACTGACTGAAGCGGTCTCCTAGCAGAGTCATAAAGAATCAGGCTTTTTACGAGTGGAAACGTCCGAGGCAATAGTTAAGGCGCGGAGAAGATTCCCCGCGCCTTGACTTGTTTTAACTTACCATTACGTCTGCAGTGCTTTTTAAATCACTTCAGCTCGCTGAGACCAATTAAAACCGCTCCCACTATAGAAACTACGGCAAAAGTGAGGCCAGCCGCAAAATAGCTGCCGGACCAAGCGCCTACAATGGGCAAGAAAATAGCGATACCCAGAAACATGCCCAGGTTTTGGAAGGTGATTAGAATCCCCATGCCGGCCCCGCCCTGTTCCGGGCTGTCCAGCAATCCCGAGATCGAACCAAACGCCAAACCGGGCGCCCCCAACCCGACCAAGCCAAACAAAATTACTCCCACATATATGATCGGGACGGATGATGAAAAAGCCAATAAGGTGCCCAAGCCGGAAGCGATCATGGTAATTATATAAAGCCGCTTTCGGCCTAATGATTCCGACAGTTTGCCGATGATTGGCGAACCAATCAAACAGCCAATCATGGGGATTGTGGCGACAAAGGAAGCCTGGGATACCTTCATCAGGCCTGTTTGGGTCGCGTAACCAGGCAAAAAAGTTAGCACCGCCAACAATAACGCATTGAAAATAGCAAAAGATATAGAAACAAAAATCAGGTGATAGTTCTTAAGTACCGCCAGCGTTGAAACTGCAGGCTGCTCTGCCGGCACTGCCGGCGCCGGCTCGGATTCGACACCCTCCGGTTCCTTCAGCAACAGCACAAAAAGTACGCTAACAATAATAGTGGCCAGCGCATATACCTGCCAAATACCCCGCCAGCCAAGGGTTCCCATTAAAGCCGGAGTAAGGTTGAAAGCAATAATCTGTCCGGTGGCAACCCACACAGCCCAGATGCCCATCGCCCGCCCAATCGTTTCGGGAGCACAGTAACGTTCCACGGTTAAGGGCCCGGCTATAGCCACGATCAAAAAGCCCAGACCTTCCAACACCCTGCTGCCAATCATGACGGCGCCCGTATGGGCAAAAGAACCGATTAAAGCGCCGCAGGCCATGCAAATAGCGGCGGTTAAAAACAGCGGTTTACTTTTAACTTTTTGAATTATACCGCCCGCCGGAATAGCGAGAAAAATACCGGTGATCGTAAATACGGACATTAGCCACGGGGCTGACGCACTGTTCATGGACAGACTTTGGGCCACATCATTCATAATCGTAGGTACTTTAAACTGATGCATGGAGATAGAGGCCCCGGCGAACAAGACAAGAAAGGCCACTGCAAAAGTATTTTGATATTTCTTTGCGCTGAGCATGTTTAACCCCCCTTACTTAATTTTCAATATGCAACCTGTGATGGCATCCGTCTGTAACCAAAGATAATACGCTACCCTATAATGCAGCACCAATTGCGCGGCGCTGCATTATAGAAACTGTTTTATAACGGGAACCAAGCCGCTTTTTTAATCCATCACCAGTACGGCTTTGATCACTTTTCCTTCCAGCGCGTCCTGGAAAGCCTGATTGATTTCACTGAATTTGTAAAAAGTGATCAGCCGGTCAAAGGGAAACATGCCTTTCCCGTAGTATTCCAGCAGCTTCGGGATGAAAACCTGCGGTACGGAGCAGCCTTCGACAATGCCAATCAGTTTTTTGGCCTGCCCCATCAGCTCAAATTCAACATGGATGGTCAGTTCCGCCGTCGCGCCCAGGACAATGCAAGTGCCGAGCGGACGCGTGCAGTTCAGTGATTGCCTGACGCAGACGCCGCTTCCGGTACAATCGATAGCGTAATTTGTCCCGATGCGGGTGATTTCTTTCACCTCGGCAACGACGTCCGGAACATTTTTGGCGTTGATCGTATGGGTGGCGCCCAATTCTTTGGCCAATTCCAGCCGGGATTCAATGATATCGCAGGCGATAATCGTCGTACAGCCAAAGATTTTAGCCGCCATCACCGCGCTCAGGCCCACGGTGCCGCACCCGGTGATGATAATCGAGCTGGCCGGGTTTGGTTTCAGATAATTCATGACGGCGCCGGACCCCGTTTGAATACCGCACCCCAAAGGCGCGGCCAGGGTAAGTTCGACACTGTCCGGCACAGGGATTAAGTTATTAACGCTGACCACGGCGTGTGAGGCAAATGCGCTCTGGCCAAAAAAGACGGAAACGTCCTTGTCGCCGTCGCGCAGCCGTTTCGTCCCGTCCAGGTAGGTCCCTTTAAAGTTCAGCTGGACAAATTCTTCACATCCGTAAGGCTGGCCTGTCCGACAGGCTTCGCAAACACCGCAGTACCCATAGGAGAAACCGACGCGATCCCCTTTCTTGAATCCCGTCACACCGGGTCCTACTTCTTCGACGACGCCACAGCCCTCGTGGCCGAAAACGGCCGGTAGGGGCACGGGCATGTTTTGCTTCCTGGCCTCCTCGTCGGTATGGCATACGCCACAGGCGGCAACCTTAACCAGAACCTCATTTTGTTTCGGCGGCGCCAGCTCCAGTTCAGTGATTTGAAATGGCTGTCCTTTCTCCGCTATCACTGCTGCTTTAATTTTCATGTTGCTTAGCTCCTTTCCAAAGCTCAGATTTGAATAATTAACCGCAAATCCATCAACCTGCGTGTTCCCCGGCCCAACCATACCTCCTTTGCATATTTATGACTTGTACACTATATATTAGATTATTCTTTCTATTTATGCAATCAGAATATTTACGCAATAAAAACCAGGGTTAATGGTTACTGTTCACACGTTACTGTTTATCATCAAGCGGCACGCCAAACCGTTAACCGTGCGCTTATGCTCGCCAAGAAATTGCTTCCGGTTAACGGTTTTGCTTACCGTATTCACTTTGAGGAGCAACAAACACTGTACAGTAACCGTTAATGTGCCTGGGCCGCCATTATCCGCCTAAGTAGGCCTTCCGGATTTCATCGCTGCTGGAAAGCTCATCGTTAGTACCGGTAAGGATAATGCTGCCTGTTTCCAGCACATAGGCGCGGTCGGCAATCGAAAGGGCCATCCGGGCGTTTTGCTCAACCAGCAAAATCGTCGTGCCTTCCCGATGGAGATCGGCGATAATCTGAAAGATCTGCTCCACCAGAATCGGCGCCAGACCCATAGAGGGCTCGTCCATCATTAAAAGCCTGGGGCGGCTCATCAAAGCCCGTCCGATGGCCAGCATTTGCTGCTCCCCGCCGGAGAGGGTGCCGGCAATCTGCTTCCGGCGTTCCTTTAATCGGGGGAAATGCCCGTAGACTGACTCCAGCGCCCCGTCTATTCTGCCTGGTTGGACATAAGCGCCCATTTCCAGGTTTTCCTGGACGGTCATTTGCATGAACACTCTGCGGCCTTCCGGGACATGGGCCAATCCAAGCCCAACAATTTTATGGGGCGGCCTTTTACTGATCCGTTGACCCATAAAGACGATTTCTCCTGTTTCAGAACGCAATAAGCCGGAAATAGTATTTAGAATGGTACTTTTACCGGCGCCGTTAGCCCCAATCAGGGTAACGATTTCGCCTTCCTCCACGCTCAGTGATATGCCTTTAACCGCGTGGATAGCGCCATAATAGACGTTGATATTATTTATCGTCAGCATATAACCTTACTGCGCCTCTTTCTGTTTGC
>WQUS01000275.1 GCA_009781965.1 Bacillota bacterium
CGGGTCCCCCGCGTTAATTACGGAGGTCAGATCCACCGTGTAGTTAACCGTGGCGGTGGCGTCTTGAGCCAGGGCGCCGGTCAGCGGAATATTAAAATGCTGTTCCGCATCCCCTTCGTAACTGATCGCGCCGGCTGTCAGGGTATTCGGCGCTACCGTAACATTTGAAATCAGGCCCGCGGGGTTGATGCTTGTCCCATCGATCACCAGCTGATCCCGCAAATTGATATTGTTAATCGGTCCGTTTTTGGCGGTAAAATTAACGGAAAAAACAGCTTTTTTGCTGAGTGGGTCGAATGAAAGCAATGATTTGCTTACCGCCAGGGTCGGTTCAGTCGAGTTATTGACCAGGACCGTAATCGAGACGCCGTTGCCAAAGTCAATTGCAAAAGCGTCCCCGTATTTAGCAAACTCGGAGGTAAGCCACAAGGTGATTTTGGCGTTCGAGTAAAAGTCGATAAAATTTTCCGGCACATAACTCATTTCACCGGTTTCCGGATCAACTACTTGTTTCATGGCCGGCTGCCCGTTATTTTGCACATCATCCATGTGCACCGTAACCAGGCCGGACATATCCATGCTGTATGTACCAATTTGCACTCCTGGATTCGTGCTGCTGTATATGGGCTTGTCGGTAACAGCCTGAACAACTCTCAGTTCATGGGGCAGCTGATAATACAAATCCCCGTAGGTAGGGCTGTTGACATCATTGTCATAAGCGAATTGCAGCAAGTTCTGCTCGCTAAAGGTAATGAAAAAATCATAGCGGCCGTTGTAGTCGAAAGGAACAATCGGATTACCTTGGCTGTCAGTAACCGGATTGCCGTGGCTGTCGGTGATCAGGATCGGGCTGACGACAAAATCCCGCAAGTCAGAGCTGAAACCGACGCCCAGGGGCGCATCCAGCGGGACGATTCCGACAGGCGGCAGGCCGTTCATTTGCGTTTCGTTGGGCGCCTGCTCTGCTAAGGCTGGCCCGCCGGGCAGCGGTTCCTCGGCAGCCGGCGCCGGAGCAACTCCGTCCGGCTCCTCCCCTGCCGGCGCCGGCGAAGCGCCGTCGACTTCTCCGGCTGACGGCGCGGCGTCTCCCGCAGCCGTTTCGCCGGCTGCGGAGGTCTGAGTCGTATCTGCCCCGCTGGTTTCCCCGGCTGCAGACGCCGGATCGCTTCCCGCCGTCTCTCCAGCCGTCGAGGCCGGTCCGCCCCCAGCCGTTTCGCCGGCTGCGGAGGTTTGGGTCGCATCTGTTCCGTCGGTTTCCCCGGCTGCAGACGCCGGAGCGCTTCCCGCCGTCTCTCCGGCCGTCGAGGCCGGTCCGCCCGCAGCTGTTTCGCCTGCTGCGGACGTCTGAGTCGCGTCTGCCCCACTGGTTTCTCCGGCTGCAGACGCCGGAGCGCTTCCCGCCGTTTCTCCGGCCGTCGAGGCCGGCCCGCCCGCAGAAACCGCGGCGTCACCGTCCAGCGTAAAGCCGCTGCGTGACAGTGC
Organism: Bacillota bacterium; assembly: GCA_009781965.1. Classification (GTDB taxonomy): domain Bacteria; phylum Bacillota; class Desulfotomaculia; order Desulfotomaculales; family Desulfallaceae; genus BRH-c8a. The sequence continues at coordinate 1,483 of WQUS01000275.1, forward strand.
AAAAGAAACGGAAATCGCCACCATTAAGCCCAAAAAAGCAACCAGTAAAGTAAGCTTTTTTTTGCGTCTATGGAGTGCAGCCGTCTCATTTAAAGTCGAATTGAGAACATTTCTCATCAATAATACCGTTCCTCTCTGAGATAACCCAAATGACTCTTTACTCATTTTTATAATTAGGAGGGTTTTGAATCTTAAATTACTTATCATCGTTAACCAATTATTTATACTGCATAAAGTTAAGTAATTTTATACACTTCAGGATAAAGTATATTAATCCTGTCTAGTTTTGTCAATGGTGTCGAAAAAATTTATCAACATTATTTTCGTTATTTTCGTTATTTTAGTTTGCTGATTAATTTTTTAGAAAACAAGGCCAACAAAAACTTGCCGCAGTTAGCGGCAAGAGGGATAAGCATTTATTAAGCTGTTCACACAACCCAATTCACACAACCAATTAAGATCACAGATCTTCTGCCGGGAAGTTGTTTTCTATGCCTTCCGGTTCGTCTGCCGAGCCGAAGTTGTCGTCATTTATAAAAACCACTTCGTCGCAATTGGGGCAGGTCACCTCAATGACATCCTCATCGTCAATGATATCCGGTTCAAATAACACTGCTTCCCCGCAGCGCGGGCAGTTTACTTCGATGTAATCATGATCGTCCCCACCGTTAAAATCGCTTTCCAGGGCAAACAAGTCGTCGTCAATGGTTTCCACATAGTCTTCCAATTCTTCCTGGGAGCTTTCCAGATCGGATACGGTTTCTGCGAAGTCATCCAGAACTTCAATAATATTGCTTAGCAATCGGCCTTCTTTGCTATTGACATCCAATTCCATCCCGTTTGACAGTCCCTGCAGATAGGCCACCTTCGATTTCAGATCGGACATAAAAAACCCCCTTCTGGTTAGTGCGAGACGCTCTTTGGCTTCTGGCACTAGTATTTCACATTGCGGGGGTTTCTAAACATGGCGCCGCTTACGCCCGTTTAATATAATGACCGGTCCTGGTGTCTATCTGCAGCACGTCGCCGTTATTGATGAAAAATGGTACCTGCACAACATAACCGGTTTCCAGCGTAGCCGGTTTGGAGCCGCCGGAGGCGGTATCCCCCTTGATCCCGGGCGCGGTATCCACCACTTCCAGTTCCACAAAGTTAGGCAGGTCCACCCCAATGGAACTCTCCTGGTAGGTTAAGAGCTGAATAGTCATGTTTTCTTTTAGAAACTTAACGGCGTCGCCCAATTCTTCGCCGGTCATACTGAATTGGTCAAAGGATTCCATGTCCATAAAATTGTATACTTTTCCGTCATTGTAAAGATATTGCGCCTCTTTGTGTTCAATGCGCGCCTGGGGGAATTTCTCGCCGGCATTAAAGGTTTTGTCAATTACGGCCCCGGTGCGGACGTTCCTCAGCTTGGACCGCACAAACGCGGAACCTTTGCCTGGTTTAACATGCTGAAAATCAACTACCTGGTAGACGTCGCCTTCAATTTCAATCGTCAGTCCGGTGCGAAATTCGTTGGTTGATACCAAATTCTCCGCCTCCTTAAAATGCGCTTTAATTAATTAAATTCATTAAGCGATTACCATTAGTTTGTCCTTGGGCGCCCCGGTGAGCAAGCGGCAGCCGTCCCGTTCCACCGCCACGCTGTCTTCAATGCGCACCCCGCCGCGGCCCGGTAAATAAATGCCCGGCTCCACCGTTACCACCATGCCGGCTTCCAGCGGGGTGTCGTCCCGATGAGAAAGACGCGGCGCCTCATGTACAGCCAAACCGACGCCATGGCCGGTGGCATGGCCAAAAAACTCCCCGTAGCCGTATCCCTCGATCACAGCCCGGGCAGCCCGGTCTACCGAGCTGGCGTTAACCCCGGCTTGCACCGCCTTTAAACCGGCCTGTTGGGCTTCCAGCACGATGTTATAGATCTTTTCCATTTCCGGGGCCGGCGCCGCGCCCACGGCTATTGTTCTGGTCATATCCGAACAATAATGGTCTAAAATAACCCCGAAATCCAGCGTCAAGATATCGCCTTCCTGAATAACCTTGTTCGAGGCTTCGCCATGAGGCAAAGACGCCCTGGCGCCGGAAGCAACAATAAAGGGAAAAGAGGTGCCGGAGGCTCCCAGGCGGCGCAGGCATATTTCCAACTCCAGCGCTACAGCCGCTTCGGTTACGCCGGGCTTAATAAATCCGCAGATATATTCGAACCCTCGGTCCAGCAGGGCCATAGATGCGGCGATGGCTTGCAATTCAGACCCTTCTTTAACCTGACGCAGCCTTTCCAGCATTTCATCTCCCGGCGTCAATACCAC
>WQUS01000276.1 GCA_009781965.1 Bacillota bacterium
AACAATTAAAAACCTGGGATAAAGCAGCTAAGACGGACACCATCGTCCTCTGGCTGGAAAATTAAACTAAAAATCAGGCTAACAAGTTATTCCAAAAACCAAGCCGCCTCTTAAAAAGGCGGCTTTATTTCATCGTTTCCCATATTTTCTTATATTTATTCGTCTTTTTGCTGTTACTATATTACAATAAAATCCGGACAGAAAATCTGAACAGAATTTGCCGGCGAATTTACTATCCACGGGGGGACTGTTATGCTGAAATTATCCGGTACGGTGGCGCAAAAATTAATTAACAAAAAGACAGTGATTGGCCTATTGGCGGTGGTGGTTGTGGCCGGGGCAGGCGGCTTCTATCTATTGGGCGGCGCTAAAAAGGCGGAAAGCAGTTACATAACGGGAGACGTGCAAAAGGGTACCATTGCCAATACTATTTCCGCTAATGGCGCCATTGAGCCTGTGGATACCATATCGCTCAGTTTTGAAAACGCGGAAATAATTAATAAGCTGTATGTTAAAGTCGGGGATCACGTAACTGCCGGGGAATTGTTGGCTGAAGAGGACACCTCTAATTTGCAGACTGCGGTCACCCAGGCTACGGCCAGTGTGCAGTCGGCTACGGCTAATCTGGAACTGGACAAGAACAGCACCACGCCGGAGCAAATAGCCCAGTCCGAGGCCAGTGTCCAGTCGGCTGAAGCCAGCTATGAACTGGCCAAAGCAAATTTTGATCGTTCCCAACAGCTCCTTGACGCGGGAGGCATGACCCAGGCTGATTTTGATCAAAGCAAATCCCAATATACAAGCGCCGAGGCCAGTTTAAAGCAAGCCCGAGCATCTTTGGCGCTTCTTAAAGCCGGTAAACGGCCGGAAGAAATTGCCGCGGCGGAAGCGCAGGTGGCAAGCAGCCGCGCCCAGCTGGCGATGGCGCAAAAAAATCTGGCGGGCACCAAAATGTACAGTCCGATGAATGGTATTATCAGCGTTGTCAACGGCGCCGAGGGGCAGCGGGCCACGGCTAACAATAACAATACCAGCGGGGGCGGTTTCATTAATATAATCTCGGAATCTTTGCAAGTCAAAGCGCAAATTAACGAATCCGATATGGGCAAACTCAAGGTCGGTCAACCGGCGGAATTTACCGTTAACGCTTTTCCCAATCAAACTTTTACCGGCAAAGTGGACAGTATTTCTCCCCAGGCCTATACTCAATCAAATGTTCAGCTTTACGACGCGATTATTCGATTGGATAACCAGCCGGAAGGGCTATTAGCCGGCATGCCCGCCAATGTAAATATCATCGTTCAAAGACATCAAGACGTGCTTACCGTACCTAAGGGCGCGGTTACTTACGGCGTGACATATCTGAGCAGTATGCGCCAGAACGGCAGGCAAAACGGCGGCTCCGCCCCAAATAGGAATAACGGCGCCAATAACGCCCCTAATAGCGGAGCCAACGGCGGGGCTAATGGAGCCAACAGAACCGGCGGGGCGAGCGGACCAGGCAGCGCCAACGAACCGAATGGCTCGAATAACGCCTCCGGCGGCAGGCCAAACGGCGCCGGAGGCGCGAATGGATCAAACGGTGCAAATAACGGAGCCGGCCAGGCCAACGGACCAAACGGCGCAAATAACGGCGCCGGCCAGGCCAAAGGGGCTAACGAGGCTGGCGGCGGCACAACCGGCGCCCCTACCGGCGGCCCAACCGGCGCACCACCTGACGCCTCAACCGGCGGGCCAAACAGTGCCCCAACAGGCGCCCCAAACAACGCCCCAACCGGCGGCAATAGCGGCAGTCACTTATTTGGCAGTGGGGTCGGGGCCGGGAATGGAACCACCGCAGCCGGTGCAGCCGGACAGGAGCAGCAAGGCGTTGTAGTGGTACTGGATCAATCCAACCAGCCGGCTGTCCGCCATGTGGTGCTGGGCTTGTCGGATTCGACCAATTTTGAAGTGATTAGCGGTCTTAATGAGGGAGAGAAAGTAATTGTCGGAACCAAAGCTCAAAATAGCGGCCTGACCGGCGGCCAAGCCCAGGGAGGCAACCGCGGCGGTGCTATGGGCGGCGGCATGGGCGGTATGGGCGGCGCCACCCGGATCCGGATCGGCGGATAAGCGGCGGATCAACAAAGTACTGATTGCTGCTCAGACGGTGCTAATTGTTCGTTACTGGTCACACCACCTCAGTTAAGGCCAAGTACAACAACTGCCGCGAGCGATTTAGCGGATGCTTATGAGCGAACGGCAGTTGTCGTACTTGGCCGGGCTGGCACTGACCAGTAACGCGTGACCAGTAACAATTGTTTCACTGACCAGTGGTAAAAAAATCGGATGGTGATGAGATTGTCCGCTACACCGGCTATTGCCATGGAAGCGATCAAGCGGGTCTATCAAATGGGCGCCACTAAGATCTACGCCTTAAACGGGATCAACCTGACCGTGCAAAATGGGGAAATGGTGGCCATCATGGGTTCTTCCGGTTCAGGGAAAAGCACCCTGTTGAATATTATCGGCTGTTTAGATAAACCAACCGACGGAACCTACTGTTTGGACGGCAGTGATGTTTCTAAATTAAACCGCAACCAGCTGGCGGCTATTCGCAACAAAAGATTGGGCTTTGTCTTTCAGGGTTTTAACTTGTTGGGCAATATATCAGTGCTGGCCAATGTGCAGCTGCCCCTGGTTTACGCCGGCACAGCCAAGCAGGAAATGGCTGAGCGGGCCAGAGAGGCTTTGGACTGGGTGGGTTTACTACAGTATGAAAACCACTATCCCGGTCAAATGTCGGGCGGTCAGCAGCAAAGAGTGGCTATTGCCAGGGCCTTAGTGAACAATCCATCTCTGATCCTGGCGGACGAACCTACCGGCGCTCTGGATTCAACCACCAGTGTGGAGATTATCTCGGTCATCCAAAAGCTGAACCTGGAAAAAGGGATTACGGTGATCATGGTGACCCACGAAGAAGAGATCGCTCTTTATTGCCGCCGGTTGGTTAATGTGCGCGACGGAAAAATTATTGCTGACGAGCCGATATTAAAAGCAAGCAATGCCGCCGAAAATTTGGCCGCTTTGTTCAAAGAAGGAGGTCCGGAGAATTGAACTTGATGAACAGCCTTGCCGTGGCGCTGAACGGTTTGCGGATGAATAAGCTCAGGTCCGCGCTAACCATGCTCGGTATTATTATTGGCGTAGCCGCCGTTATTGTGATGATTGCCATCGGCCAGGGCGCCAGTAAGCAAATTTCCGACCAAATTGGCAGTATGGGTTCCAATCTGTTAATGGTTTCCCCCGCCTTTGGCCAGGGTCCGGTGCGGGGCGCCGGCGGTAATGTGAATACTTTGAACTCAGAGGACGCTAAAGCCATTGCTAATCTGAACATGGTTGAATATGTGTCGCCGGAATTGGGCGGCGGCGCCACCGTGGAATATACCAATCAGACTTGGACCACCCAATTTACCGGTACTTGGCCCCAGGAGCAGGATATTAAAAGCTGGCGGATGGGCGTGGGTTCTTTTTTTACTAATGAGGATGTGCAGGGAGCAACAATGGTGGCTGTGATCGGCCAAACGGTGGCGGATAACCTCTTTTCTGCCGGCGTAAATCCGGTGGGGGCGACAATTAGGATTAATAAACTGCCTTTTACGGTGGTGGGGGTGCTGGGCGCCAAAGGAGCGTCTTCCATGGGCCAGGATCAGGATGACGTTATTTATATCCCCCTTAGCACAGCTCAAAGAAGATTACTTGGGGAGAACAATGTGCGCATGATTAATGTGCAAACCCAGTCGCCGGACAGCATGGCTTACGTGCAGAGCAATATCGAAGCCCTTTTGCGGGAGAGACACCGTTTGGCGGCCAATGCGGATGATGATTTTCAAATCCGCAATCTGACCTCCGTTTTGGAAACCGTGCAAAGCACCACCGGCACCATGACCTTGCTTTTAGCCAGTATCGCGGCTATTTCTCTGCTGGTGGGCGGCATCGGCACCATGAACATTATGCTGGTTTCGGTTATTGAACGCACCAGGGAAATTGGTTTACGCATGGCGGTGGGCGCTACCGGCGGCAACATCCGCACCCAATTTCTGATTGAAGCTTTGGTGCTTTGTTTGTTCGGCGGCTTGGCCGGTATTATCATTGGCATCGGCGGCGCATACGTTATTACTCACTTTTATAAGTGGCCGGTAGCGGTTTCCTTATCCGCGGTATTGCTGGCCGTTGGTTTTTCGGCTGCCATCGGTATTTTCTTTGGCTATTATCCGGCTAATAAGGCGGCTAAATTGGACCCCATCGAAGCTTTGCGCTTTGAGTAGGTTACTGGTTAGACCCTGTGTTTGTTAGTACCCGTAGCCCAGGCCCGTAAAGTTATTAACCGGAAGCGATTTCTCGGAAGAGCATGAGCGCACGGTTAACTCGATGTTCGAAGTTCGAGGTTCGAGGTTCGAGACTATGCAACGTTTGTTAGTACCCGTAGCCCAGGCCCGTAAAGTTATTAACCGGAAGCGATTTCTCGGAAGAGCATGAGCGCACGGTTAATAACTTTACGGGCCGGATGGTGCAAAAGCAGTAACATGTGAATGGTAACTTGAGTAACAAATGAGTAATAAAACAAAAAACAGAACCGCGCAGCCGAAGCTGCGCGGTTCTGTTTTTTGTTTTATTACTCCAGATTATATTTATAATTATTTAGTAAGTTGTTATTGTTGTCGTAAAAATACAGTCTCACGTAACTGAGCGTAACATTTTTAGCGCTATATTGCCGGTTAATGTCGTCCCCGATACTGCCCACCGCCGTTTGGATAGTGGCGTAGCTCAGCTTGGACCACTGGGTCGCCGCATTGCTGTTCGAGGAGTCCAAATAAATAAAAGCTGAATTATCGCTGCTGTAGTATTTTACCTGGTACACAGAAAAACGCATGTTGCCGACACTATAGTCGGTGCTTAACAGGTCGTTTTCCACCGAGGAAGCGCTGCTGCTGCCGCCCCGGTAATTCTTATCCTGGAAAATAACACTCAAACTACTGTCGCCGCCATTATTGGAAAATACCGCCAGGGTTGCCTTGTCGGCCAAATTCACAATCGAACCGTCAATCCCCGTGCTGCTGCTATACTGGTCTTGAATCGCGCCGACAATAGTATTCAGCCAGCTTTGAATATCACTGTTTTGTAAGCTGCTCCACTGATAGCCGTACCGGCTCAAATCCACTTGCACCTGCACGGACACATTATTCGCGTCGCCGCTTAATTTAATGCTGTCAATGGTGATGTTCTTCCAATCACTGTATTTGTTATACAGTGTGGACTCAAGACTGCTTAAACTGTTGCCGCTGCTGATGTTTTTGCTGCTGGTATCCAATTGGTTTTGCAAGCTGGCGACTTTTTGCTGCAAGTCGGCAATTTGCTGATCTTTTTGGGTCAGCTGGGCTTTTAAGATGGCGGTGTCCGTGGCGGTGGCGGTGCTTTTGGTGGTAATCAGCACTTTTTTGGCGTTCGGATCCCAGTTTACATCGCAGTTAAGCGCCTCTCCGGCTACCCGCAGCGGCACGTAAGTCACTCCTTTGATCAAAAAAGGCTCCTGATCGGCGGCCACAGTAACCGCTTTCCCGTTGGTATAAATAGTCACATTGTTGTAATTGACATTAATTTGTTTACTGCCTACCGTCGCCCCCGCCGCACCGCACAAAGCCAACAGTAAAATTGCCGACAGCATTAAAACGAACAGTTTCTTTTTAAAAATCTTTTTAAAAATGGTAGCCTCCCCCTTTACTAATTTAAGTTTGTTAATTATGACATAACTTATTGCCGGTTTGTTCCCTTGGGCAGGAATTAATTTAGTTTTGGTTGTCTTTGCTCAGCAAAGACAACAGGCGACTGACCGCCGCCGCTGTTTCGGCTCTGGTGATATTATCTTGCGGCGCGAACAGATTGCCCGGTTTGCCGGACAGCAAGCCCAGCTGCCGAGCTGTGCGCACATCCGCCAGGGCCCAGGTCGAAATAATACTCTGATCCTTATAGTCGGCTGCGGCTGCCGTTCCGGCCGGTCCGGCGCCGCCGCCCCTGATACTCCGGTAAAGCCGCACCAGCAGCGTCGCCGCTTCCTCTCTGGTAATGGGCTGGCCGGGGCGGAAAGTGTGATCGGAATAGCCAACGGCTAAGCCCCGGTTGTAAGCCAAGGCCACAGCGTCCTTGGCCCAGGACGGGATTTGCGCGGCGTCCGCATAGGGCAGCCCGGGAGCGGTACTGTCGATCCCGACCCCAATTAGCCTGGTGGTCAAAACAGTAAATTCCGCTCTGTTGACCGCCCGGTTGGGTTTAAAAGTGCCGTCCGGGTAGCCGGCTAAGATGCCCCGGGACATCAGCTCGCGAATAGCCCCTTCGGCCCAGTGGCCGGCAATATCCCCCAAGCTGCTGCTCGACGGCAGCGCACTGTTTAACTGTAAACCGGTTACTCCGCCGGTGGCCTCGTCCACCGCCACCAGCTCGGCTTGCTGGTCCGCTCCCATTTCAATCGGGTAATAAAAATCTCCGTTTGATCCGATATTAATCTCCCGCACGGCAAGATTAGGATATAATACAACGTACAGGTGCGAAGCGTTGGTCTGGCCGGAGACCAGCAAAAATGTTTTGGAGGGGATGGCGGACAGCACCGTCAGTTGGGGCGGTTTAACCCCCGGGCCGGTCTGGGCTTCCAGGGCCATGGCAATTTGCTGACCACCGGGACCGTACAAAGGCGTTACCGTTACCTGTTCCCCCGGCTTGAAGCTTTGGATCGGTACGGGATAACTGTTTTTCGTGATCACCGTGACATCGCTTACCCGATACAAGTTCCCGTTAGCTAACTTGACGCCCTGGCCTGGTATATATTGTTCAAATAACGATGCGGTTTTTTCCGCCGCTTCGCCCACATCCACCCGCCAGACTGCTCCCGAAACGGGATCGGTAATCACCCGCACCCACTGCCCGGGCTTTAAAATAGAAGTTCCCGCCGCCATGCCCCAGCGAAATACCTGACTGGCCTGGTTAAGCTGCGGATTGATATAACCGCGGGCATTATCCATTAAATAGAGAGTATCTTTTTCAGCGTAAATAACCCGGCCATAGCTCACATTGGAATAAACCGTCAGGCTAAGCACCTCGTTGGTATCCGGGACCAGATCCAGGATCGCCAGTTCCCCCTGGCGTAAATCGCTTAACGTAACGGCTTGTCCATCCTGAGTAATATTAATGCCCGGCAGTATTTTATAGCTGTTGCCGGAGCCCATGGTCACGGCTGGGGCATCGGGAGCAACGGCCTTGATCCGGCCCACGGCGATATGGCGGTTTACCACCAGGTTATAGATTCTGCCGTCGGAGCCGAGGGTGATTTGCACCGGCATGCCCGGCAGCAGATTGGCCAGGTCCGTGGTCATGGAAGCCCCGAAGGGCAAGTCGGCCGGGTCGCCGTCTACAATCACATCCGAGAAGGCAATCACCGCTTCGGCAGCCAAAGCATAAACATTCTGGTTATCCAACAGTCTGATCCGGCGGTTGTCCTGATCAACCCCGGCAAGCACACCGCTAAGCTCCGAACCGCTAATATCGGCGTGCCAAATGGTTTGGCTGCGGGGATTAATCCCGGCCGTAACACTGGCGCCGGCCGGGACAGCGCTTCCCAGGGCATCTCCGGCCTCCGGCGCAACGGCGTAACCGCCGTCCCGATAATCCTGGTTAATCTGCACCACAACAGTTTGTCCGTCCGCAACCATTGTTTTAACGCCGTCGGCCCGCCAAATCCGTCCCACCAGGTAAGCCCGCTGGGGTTGATCGGCCGGGCCAATCAGGTACAGATCGGTTCCGGCGGCCACCTTTTCGTTAGCGGTCAGCCGGCGATCATTAACCACCGCGATAGTATCCTTGGGCAACAGCAATTGTTTGCCGTCGGCTAAAGTGACCTGGTTTTGATTGCCCTCCAGCACCGTTTCCCTGACCGGGGGCTGACCGTAAACCAAGGCGTAATCCTGTTTTAACTTGCCGGATCCGGTGGCGTCCTGGCGGACGGAAACGGCTCGCACCACAATTTTGTACACTCCCGGCGCCGGATGAGGGATCTCCACCTGCTCCACATTGTTGACGGTATCCTTTGTTCCTTGCCGTTCAAAGTCGTTGCCGTAATATTCCTTGCCGTCCGGGCCGATGACCGCCAAATCCAAATTGTTCACCAGGGCGGCTGTGGTCCCCGGAGCGGCTGCCGGGTCGGTCCAGACTAAAGTGGCTTTTAAGGGCGCGTCGGCGTAAGTGATTTTTTGCTCGTAAGTGACGCTGCCGCCTTCGGCCAAACCCTGACGGTTATCTTGCGCCTGAAACAGCCCGTTGGCCAAAGCCACCACGGTACCGCTTAAATCCAATAAACCGAAGCCGGCCGTTTGCGGCGGCTGTTCCAAGCGCTGAGCGCCGTTAATCAAAGTAGCTTTCAGCAAAGCCGCCGACGGACCGATCTGATAGCCATATTGCTCGTAATACTGGCGCAGCAGCGCCGCGGCTCCTCCTGTTACCGCCGTGGCCATACTGGTGCCCTGCATCATCGTGTAATCGGGCCGGCCCTGCAAGTTTCCTTCAACAAGCCGGGAAGCCGCCGAAATTACCGAGGTCCCTGGAGCGACCAGCTCCGGTTTGAGGCGCCCGTCCGAGGCCGGACCGCGGCTGGAAAAGGAAGCAATGTTCATCGTGCCGGTGCTGGTATTTTCCAAGGCGGGCCGGGGGTTGCCCGAGGCGCCGACGACCAAAGCGTTTTTACTGTTCGCTTCCGCAGTGACGGTGCCTTCCCGGGGGCCCGAATTGCCCGCGCCGAAAAGCGGCAAAAAGTCCGGGTGGCGGCGCACAAAATCGTCAACTTGAGCCGCCGCGCTGGTATAGACATTTTTGTTATTGCCCCAGCCGTCCACATGCACACGGACCCCGGCGTCGTAGGCCGGCTGAAAAAGATCATGCAAATCCATGGGCGGGGTCAGGTTGCCCTGGTTGTCCATAATGGCCTGAAAATAAAGGCTGGCTTCGGGCGCCACCCCGGCGTACCTGCCGTCGGAAGCCTGACCGCTCCCCACCAGAGTAGCGGCCAGGTGGGTGCCGTGACCGTTGGTGTCGGCCGGCACAGCCGCCCCGGCCCAGGATTTCAGCATCACTACCCGGGGTTGCTCGCCGGGAGCGGTGGCCAGATCGGGGGGCAGGTTAGTGATGGAGCCGATATCCAAGCCACTGTCGGCCAAGCCGATGACTTGGCGCTTGCCGTTCAGTCCGGGAGCGGTAACAAAATTAGGGACAGCCAGCGGTCTGGCCCCCACAATATCTTTGGCCCGGTCGTTCAGTAACTCGGGATTCTCATATTTTTCTATGTACAGCACCAGCGGCGACCCAGCCAACTTCAGCATCTGCGCTTCGGGCAAGGCTACCCGCAGATAACGCCCGTCCGCGGCGCCTGCCTCCAGCACCTGGCCGCCCAGGCTTTTCACCAGGGCGATAACCCCGGTCTTATCGCCTGGCTGGCCGACGGTTATTGTCAGCGTCAGCCGTTTGGGCGCCTGTTCCGTTGCGGGCGGTTTATTTTGCCCCTTGTTCTGCTGTTCCGGCTTTTTGAACTCCGGCGCCAGCTTTTGCGCCGGCTGATAAGGAGCGACGCTTTGCGCGTAGGGCAAAGCAGCCAGTGTCTGCTGTTGGTCCGCCCCCGCCCGGATCAGCAGGGTTTGCCCGTTCAGCCGTCCCAGCCAGTCAAACTTTTGGCGCAAAGCGGACTCTTCGGCGCTGGTAAGGGATCTGTTAAGATGAAAGGCATATAAGACCTGCTCTTGCCCCGCCATGCCGGAGTTGCTCTTGCTTGCGGCAGGACGGACGATGGCACTTTGCCCGGCCAGGCTGCGGCCTGGTTGATTTTGGCTGTCGGCAGCCTGGTGTTCGGCGGCTGGCCGGGAATAAAGGTAAAAGCTCAGCCCGATGATCAACAAGGGCAAGAGCAGGAAAAACCAGCCCTTTCTAATGATAATCCTCTCCCCGACATAAACATTAGTTTCTGTTCAGTGTTCGTTGATCCTCAAAGTGAATACGGCACGCAAAACCGTTAACCGTAAGCGATTTCTCGAAAGAGCATGAGCGCATGGTTAACGGTTTTGCGTGCCGCTCGATGCGAAAGCAGTAACACGTGAACAGTAACAGGCATTTCATTATTAATACTGCCGCAAGCAGCGGCAGTATTCAGCACTCTAATCTTTAGTCCCAGCCATACATAGGGCTGGCATATTTCCCTAAAGTATAAAAATATACTATTTAATGCAAGTCAGTCTTACAAATTTTCGACAGCCGCTAAATAATATCCTGTCATTCGGAGGAATTAATAATTAGCATTTCGCATATTTTGTAACTGTACTGCCAGATTTGATCTATAAATATAATCCACGAAAAGTCAGACTTTTCGTGGATTATATTTATAGATCAAAATAATTGCGGCAGGCTTCTAAAATCTTTTCCTGCACAACCTTGTCCGTGATCTTGTCGGCCAATTTTGTCAAGCGAGTGTGTGATACGGTGCGGATTTGCTGCACCATTGCCACCGACAGCTTGGGAAGGCCGGTTATATCCATATCAAGCAGCACTTCTGTGGGATAAATTTTATCACCGGGCTTCACGGAGGATAGTGGCAACACTGTGGATACAGGCAAATGATGATTTACCGCATTGGTTGAGATAATAAGAACCGGCCGGGTACCCTTTTGTTCACTGCCAACAGTTGGATCAAGACTGCAAAAATATATTTCCCACTTGTTTACCATTTATCGAGACCCTCACTGTCGATCTGCTGAAAATCCTCGGCGCAACTTATTGTACGGGCAAGAAACGCTTTGTCTTGTCCGGCCTTTTGCAGCAGAGCTTCATATTGCAGTGCTTTACGCTTTTTCATATATTCATCTAAAGCTTCATTAATGGCGAAGTTCACCGACGGTATTTTTTTGTTCTTGGCCAATTCTTTAAGTTCATCAATATGAGCCAGCGGTAAGGTGGCGGTGTAGCGTATCGTTTCAGGCTTCATAATAATCCCTCCTATAGTGCATGATATGCTGTTGCATCAAAATTGTCAATATAAATGTGAATCAATAGTTGATGATAAATTTGCATCACGCTCTTTGCTTTAGCGCGGCCTCTTGACTTTTCAAGCATTTTTTATATTATAATACCAATAAGTATTGTACATATTAGTATTATAATACAAATATACCGTGTGAGGACTCGTGAGGAGCGTAGATATGGCTATCGTCAGCGAGGCGCAAGTTATTAAAGTACTGCAGAAATATAATCCGTGGTGGCGCAACGCGGAAGCTATAAATGAAGCAACGAAACCGCAAAAACGCGTTGCGTTTTTTGCGGCCATGCAAATCCTTGATCACCATACCATACGCCGTTTTCCTGTTTTGTCAGGCGCAAGGCGGGTGGGCAAATCAACGATCCTGTATCAGATGATTGAAGCGCTGCTTACCCGCGGCGTTGCGCCGAGGAATATACTTTACGTGTCATTTGACAACCCGATTATCAAATTGGTGAATGTCGAGGACGTGCTGAACATTTATGAAACCTTGTATCCGGTTGAAGGAGAGAAATATTTATTCTTTGACGAGATCCAATACACTGCTGATTGGGAACTGTGGATGAAAGTTATTTACGATTCCCGTAAGGATATCAGGATGGCTGCGACCGGTTCGGCGAGTCCGCTGATTGTAAAGGGCGGCTCTGACAGCTGCGCGGGGCGATGGAACATTCTCAAGGTACCGACCTTGTCATTTTACGAGTATTGTGACTTAATGCAGCTTGCCGACCGTCCCGCAATAAGTGGCAGCATTAGGCTGACCAAGCTGGCTAAAATGCCGCCAGGCGAACTGGCCGACCTAATCAACCGTTTTACGCCATTACAGGGCCATTTTAACCGTTACCTTACCATTGGCGGCTTCCCGGAACTGGTGTTGGCTAACGACGATTCCTACGCGCAAAGGATGCTGCGGGAGGATGTGGTGGATAAAGTAATCAAACGCGATGTTTTGACGTTATTCAATGTCCGCAACCCGCTGTCGATGGAAAAGCTGTTTCTCTATCTTTGCATGAATTCATCGGCTATTTTTAATACCCAGACGGCGGCAAGGGAGTTAGAAAATATAAACCCCAAAACGATTGAGGATTACATCAGTTTTCTCGAAATGTCAAACCTGATCTACCGTTCAGAGCCCGTCGGGGTTGGCGGTAAGTCAGTGCTGAAGGGCAAACCGAAGATTTATATTGCCGATGCCGCCATACGGAACGCCGTGCTGATGATGGATGACGTTCTGTCTGATGACCAAGAGATGGGAGTGATGGTGGAAACAACGGTTTATAAGCACATCGTTACATTCTTCCAGGCAGTTTCCACCGTTCATGTCGGATACTACCGTAAGGCGCGTGAAAATCAAAAAGAAGTTGATGTGGTCATTAGCCTGCCTAAGGAAAAGATATTGTGTGAGGTGAAATATCGCAACGACTCTTCTATTTCTGCCGCCGACGCTATTGTTACGCTGACAAAAGAAACGGGGACAAATGTGACAGCGGCCTTTGTTGTTACAAAGAGTATTACTGATTATGGCGTCAGTAAACATGATACCCCGGTACCGATTTTTCGGGTTCCCGCTTTGGTATTCACCTATCTAATCGGCATGGCGGAAGCAAACGGACAGGCTGGAAAATTTTGAACATGTGAGGAAGAGCAAGACCTTCTAATAGACAAAGATAAACTGCCAGTAGATTTTTTAAAAATGTATGGTAAAGTCTGGTCATATAGTACTATATGTAGTACTATATTTCATAGGAGAGGTGCGGGATGGAGATTAAAGAATATATGCAGCTTCCATATAACTATGTTATCAAGTTGATCTCGGATGAAAGCGGCACTTATTATCATGCTTCGGTACTGGAATTTGACGGCTGTCAAAGTACAGGTGAAACTTTTCAAGAAGCATATGATGATCTTATGGAAGCGATGGAAGGCTGGCTGGAAGCCAAACTTGAAAATGGGTTTGCCGTTCCGCCGCCATTGAATAACGATAAGTTCAGCGGCAAATTTGTGGTCAGGCTTCCAAAATCATTACATGCCCGTCTGGCAATAGAAGCGGAAAAAGAAGGGGTTTCTCTCAATCAATATATGTTATTTAAACTAAGCATTTAGCCTAACTCACTGTCGATCTGATGAAAATCCTCGGCGCAGCTTACTGTGCGGTCAAGGAACGCTTTGTCTTGTCCAGCCTCTTGCAACATAGCTTCAATAAACAGTGAAGAGGTGATGTTATGCTTTATTTATCCGGTATTCACGCACTTAATTTGCCTTGTGCCTTGCTTACCTGTGGTGATTGGCATACCTCCGGGATTAATTGGAGCAAGCTTACCTTTATGAATAGTGAAGAAAGCATTTTTCATGAATACGGCATTGAGCAAAACAAAAAAGTGCCTGAAAATGAAGGAGTTTACAATGTCGCCAATCACATCAGGGCCTTACTTGATCTCTTAGTGCAAGGAAAATATACCATAGCGCAAGGTATGAACAAAGATTTTATTTGCAACCCGGATTACACGGAAGAAATTTTTCAAAAGGTAGCTTTAATGAAAAATCTAAGCAATTGGTCTGAAATTGATCGGTTCATGGGGCGCGAGTACTATTCGCAATGGCTTGATTACAAGGAGCGTGAAAAATTATGCCTGAACAAAAGGAGTGGCAAACAGAACATGCGCAAGTAATTTCGTCATTTCTGGGCTATCTAAATGAACATACTAACGATTTTATTTTAAAAGGCGGCACGGCCTTGATGACCTGTTATGGTCCCGCAGCCGCGAGAACACTTCCTCATGGGTGTATCTGACGGGATCGGCGGCGACGCGGTCGGCCTCGTCGAGCATACGTTCCACGTCGTCGGTCAGCGAGGCGTAGTGTTCCATGCTCATCACGACCATTACGCCGTAACCGTTTTTTGTCAGATAGACGGGCTGGCCTTCGCTGACCGCTTTCTCGATTTCAGGGAATTTATTTCGAAGGTCGGACACTGGCTTGATTTGGATCATCAGGATTCACCTCGCACTATATTTTATCTCAATAGTATCATAATATTATCACCCGAAGTAACGGGAAATGCTGATCTCCCCACGCCAAACGCATGAATAAGGAAAGACTTGAAAAAATTATAAGTTTTACGTATACTGACAGCGGGGGTGCTTATGCGGACACCAAAAATATATCTTGAAACGACGATGTTTAATTTCTACCTAGACATAGACAGAGACGCCCACGCTTATACTGTTAGGCTATTTGATGAAATCAAGGCTGGAAATTATGAAGCTTACACATCCCGGGCTGCAATTGAGGAAATTGAGAAAACACTTGGTGATAAGCGGGAAAGAATGTTGAATGTGATTGCCGGACATGATCTACCGATTTTAGAAACCAGCATAGAAGCTGAAAACCTGGCAGATATTTATGTTGCGGAAGGCGTTATCCCCGTTAAATATCGAACGGATGGTTTGCATATTGCTATTGCCACCGTGAATGATTTGGATATTATTATTAGTATGAATTTTCAACACATTGTGAAACGTAGAACCATGAAAATGACGGCTGTCATTAACTCGTTACGCGGCTATCGAGCCGTAGAAATTTATTCACCTATGGAGGTGATAAGCTATGAGGACTTCTGATAATACAATTGAGCGCGAGATTAACCGGATTCGCCTTGAAATTTACGAAGAGACAAAAAATATGACCCCCGAACAACGGGTGCAGCATACACGAAAATCTACAGACGAAACAATAAAAAAATACGGGTTCAAACTTGTTGGAGCTCCCAACGATGTTGATAAAAAAAATAGTAATCAGGAAAGGTTTGACCCGGCTTCATAGGCCGGCTTTTTTCTTTTATAGAAGCAATCGACATTATGGCGCTGCGTAAAAAAAATTCCGGCTTGGAACTTTTGGTGATGATGGCGTGTCTAAAAGAGGCATCACAGGCAAAGAGACACCAAACAGCTCAGTTTAATCAAAAAAGGCAAAAGGGTGGAACTTTTACCTGTCGCTTGGTGTCTAATGAAAATGGATGGCCTGTACTAAAGAAAGTGGACCTTGAATTTGCCGGCGCTTTATTAACTGGCTGACAAATTGACTGTACCAACTATAAGGGGGGATGAAAGGCTAAATTTCAGGCATCCGTTTTCCTGGGGCTTAAGGCCCGACCATAATTTTAAAATAATAAGGAGGTTTATGTTTTGCGTAAATTACGTAATAAAAGATTTTGTCTCGTAATGGCGATATTGTTCGCTTTGACCCTGTTAGCGCCGGCTGCGGCTTTTGCCGAGCTTCAGCCCCTGAGCGCACCAACTGTTCCTGATGGCGCGCCGGCTACATTAGGCTCCATTAACATGCATTGGTCCGCCGGTCAATTGAAAGATGGCGACAGCTGCACCATCAGTTTGCCGCAGAATTTTCAGTTTTTGCAGCAGAACTCAACTAACGGAAATCTCTTCGGAACAGTAGACACAGTGATGGGCTCTGGCGATTGGAGGTTCAATTCGGTAAGTGGTACTGCATACGGGACCAAGAATAATTATTTTATCGTGCCGGCCAGTGCACAAAACATTAATGCTGAAAACGCTTTAACTGGAGCAACCCTTGCTGTTACTTATCTTGCTGATAACCAAATTAAGCTTACCGTTTCCAATCTCCAGTCGGGCGTGGCTGGTATGGATGCATATCTGACCCTGGTTCTGAACAACATCTATGTTGACAGTGGTTATGACGGCGATATCGCTGTAACCATGAGCTCTCCCAGCGGCAGTGGTTTTGGCAGCGGCAATGTTGTTGTCGGTGTAGCGCACAGCAGCGGTTCGGTAGATATTGAATGCACTAACGCACCGGCTTTTACTGACAGAGCTACCGGCAAAGACGCGGTTACTCTTCGTATCTCGGAATCTGTGCCTGGTTCTCTGGTAGCTGGCGATAGCCTCAAATTTAATTTGCCAAGCGGATTTGAATGGATGGGTGTCGAAGATTTGACCCTTTTATGGGGCGAAGCAAAAGTTCCAACTCCAATTTATACTAATGGCGTTCTTACTGGTTATAACAGTAATAACCTTATTACTCAAGATACTAACGCTCTTAAAAGCACATTACAAGGCTATTTTGTAATTAACACTTCAGGAAATGGCGCTCAATTGACTCTTAAAGTTCCAAACGGATTTAAGAGCACTGCCGCGATTGCTTTTGACGTTAAGGTTGGCGTTCAAGTAGCAGACGAAACCAAAGCCAAGCAGGGGGATATTACAGCTACAGTCAGCGGTAAAACCACTGCTAATGTAAGCAGTCTCTTTGTTGGTAAGTATGGTCAATATGAGGTGAACATCGCTGCGGGAGACCCCACCAACTTAATCGCTGGCAGACTGCAGCAGCAACTGCCTGATATTACCGTTACCGAATCAAATAAAGGCAGCTTAGTTCCGAACCGTACCGTTATCCTGACATTACCTTCCAGCTACAAATGGTGTAATGTGGATACGGATTCTTCCGGCGGCATAACTTTAGGCGACAATGGCGTTTCATTCCCGGGTAAAGATGGCCGTACGGCTAAGTGGGTAATTGGTGGCACCAGCTCCAGTAAGGCAGCTACATTGACCCTGAAAAAGATGGAAGTTGCTATCGAGCCAGGCACCAAAGGCGATCTGGTCATTGAAGTTAGCGGTACCGCCGGTCTTACCGGTGAGTTGACCGTGGGCCATACAGTGGCGGCTGCAACCGTTAGCTCCACTGCAAGCACTCCTTTAACTATCGGTGCGCCTAACCAGGCTGTTGGCGATATTACCATTACCGAAAATGCGGCCGGCGCCTATTGGGATGGCCCGAATAGTCAATTGTTGCTGTGCTTGCCCGCAGGCGTTCGTTGGAATAACTGGAAAGCTATTGGCATCTCGGTTACCGACGGCGACTTGGCCATTAAGAGTGACGGCATTAAAATGACGCCCACTGTGGGTCAGGTTGACGATGTAATTGCTATTCCCATTGACAGAGCCAGCACTACAGCCAGTACGATTACACTGACCAACGTGAGCTTCACCCTTGACCGTACCGTTCCGGAAGGGGACGTAGTCCTTAAGGTAAAAGGCAGTGGGGTTGGGCAAGTTAACGTTGCCAGTGAAGTAAAAGATACCTATGATGATTATAGTGATGCTGGCAGTTATTATGTGTTGTCATCTAATCCGTGTGTAACAAGTACTGACGGCGCATTGTTCTCTGCTACGCAAACCGGCGCAGCTGGTGTTGTAGCTACCGTAGGTACTCCTGCACCGGTTGATCAAACTGCGCTGACCACCACCATTACCCTTGGTGACAACGGCAGTTACATTTCCGACGGCCGGATTATGGTTCAACTGCGTAACGCCGCCGATGCATTAGGCGTAGCGCCGCAGAACCTGCTGTGGGATAATACCTCTAAAACAGCTACCATGCTGAAAGATAACCGGATTGTGCAAGTTACCGTTGGCAATCCCAGTGTTAAACTGAACGGCACTTCTCTGCCGACCGATAAAGGCGCAGAGATTAAAGACGGACGCACTTTCATCTCCCTGTCCATGGCCGGCATTGCTTTCAATGCAGTGACCACTTGGGATAATACCACCAAAACCGCTACCATTACTGTTGGCGGCACCACTGCAAATAGCCCTGCTACGGCTACCGTTCCGGCGGCAGCACCGGCGGCAGCGGCAGCGGCACCGGCTGCTGATGTAGCAGCACCGGCTGCTCAGTAAACAGCACAAGCCGAGCAAGTTCTAACTTAGCTTAACCACAAAAGAGCCCGGATCTGATGATCCGGGCTCTTTTAAATGGTACTGTAACTATTGACAGGCCGGCCAATTTTAGTTATAATTTATCTGTTAAATAGTTAACTTGTTTAAATATGTTAAAAAGGGCGGAGGAAAATGAAAAAGTTAGTTTTGCTTTTATTCTCACTGGCGTTAATCATTTGGAGCGGGGCCGGCGCCGTTCTGGCGGCGGAGCCGAAGACGCCTGAGTTAACCGTTGCGCAGGCCATTGATATGGCGGTTAAGTACAGTCCCACCTTAAAGAGCGCCCAATTGACTAAAGATCAAGCCTGGCAGGCCAGGCAAAACGCTGAGGATAAAAATAGGTACGCTTTTACCCCCACTGCTGGTGTGGCTAGTATTGATGCCAGTGTAGAGCTAGCTTTTTCTCAGTTGATGCAGGCCAGCAATAATTATTTAACCCAAGGCAAGGTATTGGACGCCACTACCAAAAGTGTTAAACTGAATGCTTATGATTATTATCTCAATGTGTTAATCGCTCAGCAAAGTTTGCAATCAGCCCAAAAGACGCTAGCCAAAGATCAAATGGCCGAGGGTTTGGCAAAAGTAAAGGCCTCGGTAGGGGTGATCGCCCAACCGGAACTGATTGCCGTGCAAAATACGACGGCTAATTCCACCGCTGTGGTGCAGCAAGCGCAGCAAAGTCTGGATAAGGCTTATGTGACTTTCAACAGTGCCATTGGCTTACAGCCCGAAGACCGACCGGTACTGACCGAACAATTCAGCTTTACTTCCTTTACGGTGCCGAATCTTACCGCCGAAGCCAGCCGGGCGGAAACCAGCAGTACGACAGTGTGGCAGCTGGAACAAACGGTTTATCTGCAACAAATGAACATGAGCTACATTAACTATGGGCCCACCGGCGCATTGCAAAATTATAACGTGCAAAAATTTAACGTGGATATTGCCAAGTCAGGCTTGGCGGCCGGGCGGCAGGCAGTAAGGGACTCGGTATTTACCTTGTACAACGATATCCAAACCAACGAGCAGGTGTACAGTCAGGCCCAGGCGGCGGTAAAGACAGCGACAGAAAACTTAAGGGTGGCACAGGTAAAATATAAAGTGGGTATGGCGACCAAGCTGGATGTGACCGTCAGCGAGACTGCCTTGGCTTCCGCTCAGGCTAATTTAACCAACTTAATCTACCAGCATGCCGTATTAGTGGCGAATTTTAACAACCTGACCGGCAAATCCTTTGTTTAAAATAACTAACTAAAATAACCGGTGGAAGTGATCTCCCCGGTTATTTTTTATTTTTGCCTTATTTCAACATATTTTGAGCCATGCTTTGCGGCACAAATCGTCATAAAAAATTTACCAAAAACTTTATTTTTCACACTTCCGCATGATGAGCCAATGATTACGATTAGCCAATTATGAAGCAACAAAAACAGCCTCTTGGTTGTCTAATGATTATCAACGATAGAGATGGAGGTAAATAATGCGTCGGAGGATATTTTTTTTTGTTTGCGCCGTTTTGTTGCTTAACCTGGTTAGTGCCGCCGGGGCGGCGGCCGGAGGGGCGAAAACGGTTGTGCTGACAATAGGGGCGCCTGCGGCCCTGGTGGACGGAACATCTTTGCCGCTGGAGGCGGCGCCCCGGGTGATGGGCAGCAGCACCATGGCGCCTTTGCGTTTTGTGACGGAAGCTTTTGGCGCCACAGTTGATTGGGATAACCAGGCGGGCAAGATTATCTTGCGGCAAGGCGATCAGGAAATTTATTTGCAGCCGAATCTGGCTCAAGCTACGGTAAACGGTGCGGTTAAATCCCTGCCAGCGGCGCCGGTGGTGGAAAACGGCGTTACGCTGGTGCCGCTGCGCTTTCTGGCGGAACAGTTAAACTATGGGGTGAATTTCTCCCCCGCGACCGGGGAGATCACCATTAAGCAGCTGCCGCCGCCGAACCGGCCGCCGGTAGCGCAGTTCCAAGTGGAAAAAGAAGCAGTGGCCCAAGGGGAAACGGTATATTATGATGATCGCAGTTATGATCCCGACGAGGGCGACTATATCATTGACTCCAAGTGGACCGGCAAACAAAGAGCTTTTTTTGCCCCCGGACAGTATCCGGTTACTTTGGCCGTGGAAGACAGCCAAGGCCATTGGAGCGAACCCTTTACCAGGATTATCACGGTGACGCCGGAAATAAAGATGGACCGGCTGACTTATAACCTCAACAACCCTATCGCCGGGGAACCGGTAGGCGGCATTCCCGGCTTGTCTGTTTTGGATTTAGCCCAGGTAACCAGGGCTGACCGCATGGAAAACGCGGACAAGCTGGAGATTATGGTCAGCAACAGTCCGGAAATTGTCCATGATAACGGTATTTTATTCAGCTACAATTTAAAGGGGACAGCCCGTTTTTACTATCACCATATTAACGGCAGCAATGAAAATAAAAGAATTTACCCCCTAGTAACTAACCAAAGTAATCAGCCGGTCCGGTTGATCATTAAAAGAGCCGGTATCGCCGGTCCCGGAGACGCTATGTACGTGGGCCGGGTAGCCGCTTACCGTTACCTGGCTTTCAGTCCCACCGACGCGCAGATGATTACTCTGCAGCCGGGGCAAAAGTATCTTCTTAACGGCGATAAAAACAGTCTTGCCAAACCCAACGATGTCGTCCACGGCATGTTCGATATTGAGGCCCAGGGCGAGCTGACGTTTGAGGTCATTTCTAACGGCGTGGGGGCCGCGGCGGAAGATGAGAGCCAATTGAGCGTGGTTAGGTCGGACGATATTCATGTCCGGGGCGCTTTCCCTTTGGCTAACCGGTATATGTCGGTGCAGCTGGACGGCGAAGAGCCTTCCCGGCTGATTGTGGCCGACGGCAGCCAGGATGTTT